>DATNOY010000711.1:0-3764 GCA_036703495.1 Coleofasciculaceae cyanobacterium | reverse complement strand
CCCTAGCCCAGTGGCAGGATCCAGAACAGCAGGGAGACTACTTTGATGCCGTGCCACCGATTAATGTTGGATATTTAGTGTGGTCGCAGTTTCCCATCAAGATTTACATTGAACCCGTCGATCCAACCCTGAGTGGATTTAACCGCGATCGGGCTCAGGCCTGGGTGGAAGCAATTAGGCAAGCAGTACAGGATTGGGCACTCTACTTGCCCCTAGAACTGATCGATTCAGTAGAATCTGCCAATATCCAGATTTGGCGAAGTGCGCCGCCACTGCAGCGATCGGCTCCACCCGCTGCTCCTGGAAATCCCGCTGAAGTGCCACCTGCCTCTGGGGTACCCCCTTTGCCACGGGTGCGCTCGGCAGAAACTCGATACGAGCTATTGATCGATCGGTCGAATGTTCCAGCTATCCTGTCGCATCGGTTTCGGGTTTACCTAAGCCCTAATCAGATTCCTGCCTATACTCGAGTCACAGCTCGGCATGAATTGGGTCATGCGCTTGGGATTTGGGGACACAGCCCACAGCCCACAGATGTCATGTATTTTTCTCAAGTTCGCAATCCGCCTAGTCTTTCCCATCGCGACATCAATACCTTGAAACGGATTTACCAACAACCGACGCGCGTCGGTTGGGCGGTCGGTCAAGGCTGATTCTGGCTTAAGGAACCCATCAGAATCTCACTTTTGTCTGATGAAATAGAGGCTACCCTTTCAATATTCTTAGGTTAGATAGAAAAGATGTATCAGCAGTGATTACATCAGTATCTTCCTGGGTAACTGGGATCAAAGGTTAAAAGTTAAAAGCTAATACCATTGAAACGAACAAAATATAGAGATGTGATTAAGTACGTCTCTATTGCTAGCAAGTACAGGATGGTGCCAGTAATGACTGATGAACTTAAAAAAGGCGATCGCGTGGAGTGGGAAACTTCCAATGGAAAGACGGTAGGTGAAGTGGAGAAAAAATTGACACAGCCTATGGATATTAAGCAGCATCACGTGGCAGCGTCTAAAGAAGATCCACAATATCTCGTCAAAAGTGAAAAGAGCGGCAAGGAAGCGGCACATCGGCCGGAATCCCTTGAAAAGGTATCCGAAGAATGACAAAAGTATGCAAAGCGACTTACTAAAACGAATCTAGTTTTGACGAGATTGTTGATGAGGATGAAACGCTGCAACCGCTAGAGCCAATTGCCTAACAGCACATAGGGCGACCAGAAGTGAGGTTCCTTGTAATTTGGATCCGCAATCAGCGATCGCTGGGCTCGTCGTAAGGCTTCCGCTTTAGAAATAGGATTCCGAGATAGCTCTTTATAAAATTGGTTCATCAGAGCGGCTCCTGAGGCATCGTCCAGATTCCAGAGCGAAGCAATGGTGCTGCGGGCACCGGCCCGCACCGCCACACCCGCTAACCCTAAGGTGGCTCGGCGATCGCCTACAGCGGTGCGGCAGGCGCTGAGTACCAGCAGTTCGATCGGCTTTGATTTGGTGATGTCTCGGGTTTGCAGCAGATTGCCTAGTTCAGTAACGTTAATTGGATCATCCCACGCCAAAATGAAGGTGTCTTTGGCATTAGAACTAAATTGCCCATGGGTGGCAATATGGACAATTGAAAAATCAGTAGAGTCCAGCAATTGCTGAAAATTGTTGCGGGTAAAGTTTTGGTCGAGCAGCACCTGACTCGGAACATCAGACTGGATACCTGCTACCTCCGCTTTGACAAAGCTGAGAGCCGGAAAATTATCGCGGGCTTCACTTAATCCGGCCACCAGGGTTTTCAGCCGCCTGTTTTCTAAAGGCTGTGGATCGGGAAGCTGTAACCCTGGAGCGATGGCCACGCCGTATTTTTCCACCAAATACTGCTGACCATCATATAGGGCCGCCATAGGAATATTGCGCAATGTCCCATCCAGGACGAACACCAGCGTTTCAATTTTGTGATCTACGAGAGCTGATTCCTGTGGGCGGATCAGCCAGTCATACAGCTGCTGTGCCTGCGATTGAAGCACGTCCGAGGTAAAGGGTTTCTTGAGTTCAGTCAGCAACTGATCAACCGTGGTTTCGACTTGGGTCTGGCTGACGTTGATGGTGTGATATTGCAACGTTTGGTGAGGCAGTTTAAGAATCACCTCAAGGCGATCGGGCAAGACGATGGTGTAGAAAACCGCTGCGGATAGGTTGGCTTGGTCAATGACGCGATCGAGCTGAAAGGTCGTATCCAGGCAAGCTTCGCGAAAAAAGTTATCCAGTTCGGCAATCTGTAAGCCTTCAATCACGTCACGAGCCTGTACCAACTGTTCGGCGCTGGTTGCCGAAACGTTGTCTTGAAGCAGTAGATCTACCAGCTCCCGATAGACTGGTTCAACGCTTTCTCGGAAGGAGAACTGGACATCTCGATTGACGGCCACCAGATCTTTCCGCAAGGTCTTGAGTGTTTCCACCGCTTCGCTATAGGCAAGAATTGCGCCCGCTGGGTTGCCTTGGGCTTTCAATAACCGTCCCAACTGCCACTGCCAGCGATAGGAAATATCGGTTGCGCCATTTGCCTGGGACAGGGTAAGGGCTTGCTGGGTGAGCGCGAACGCCTGCTGCCACTGCTGCGTTTTTTCGTACAGTCCCCCCAAATTGCCTAAAGCATAGGATTGGGCCCGAGGATCGCCTAGTTGGCGGGCTTGCTGATTGGCGATCGCCAGCAGTTGGGCGGCAGTTGTTAGGGGTGCGGCAGATTGCGGTGTGCTGAGCTTGACTAAGTTCTGAGCCAGATCGATGCGGCTGTAGATACTGTTACGGTTGGCTGGCAGCAGCTCTAGCTGAGGTTGGATTTGCGGATAAAGGCTCTCTGCCTCGGCACGCCGCTGGGTTTCAATCAGCAGGCTGAGCTGGTTGAGTTGGGCTTGGATGCGAGTGCGAGGAGCAATGGCGGAACGGAGGACCTGTTGATAGAGGGCGATCGCTTGATCGGTTTGCTGGTAGAAAGCGGTAGCAGCCTGGGTTTGGCGACGTTGTACCAGCAGGGCAGCAGAATCAAGGCGCTGTTGGGGCGGCGATTGCAGCAGAGCAGTGGCTTCTGCAACCGTCAGATTGTGCTGAGCCAATTGGGCAATGGCCTCGGCACGGGTGAGGTTACCCAGACTGAGCTGAGTGGCGGCGATCGCGTCAGGCTGCTGAACCTGCTTAGCGATCGCCAAACTTTGCTGAAGAGTGGCACGCGCCTGTTCCAGACTGCCTGCTACTAAGAAAGCATCGCCCAAGCTGCGTAAAGCAACGGATTTCAGCAGAGAATCGGGCTGATGATCCAGGGTTTGATTCACCTGAGATAGGGTAGAAATAGCCCGACGATATAGCCCTAAAGCCTGCAGCGCTTGCGCCTGGTTGATGAGGCTCTGCACCGTTCCGGCAGAGTCGTTAGCCTGGACATAGAGGGTTGTTGCCTGTTCCCAGGTTGCCAGGGCCAGCTCGGCTTGCCCTGTGGCTAATTGCAGCTGTCCTTGAATATTCAAAGCCTGAGCTAGAGCCAGCCTGGCACTGGCATCTGAGGCATGTTGCAGCAAAGCGAGACTGCTAGCGATCGCCGCTTTGGCCTGATCCCAGTTGCCTAACTGCTGGTAGCACAGGGATAAGTTGCTCAAGGCTAGAGCTTGCTGCAGGCGATCGCCCTGGGCAATCTCCTGCTGAATCCTCTGCTGAAGCACTACAATCGCTTCGTTGAAGCGGCCCGACTCATACAGATCTTGGGCTGAGTTGAGTGAGGCTGGACGAAGG
>DATNOY010000710.1:0-2155 GCA_036703495.1 Coleofasciculaceae cyanobacterium | reverse complement strand
CCGCCCCATACGCATGAAACCGATAATGTCGGAGTTATTACTCAAGGAGAACTGATTCTGATCGTAGATGGGCAGGAAACCCACTATCGAGCCGGAGATTGGTATCATGTACCTGCTCAAATGGTTCATGCAGCCCGTTTTACTGAGGCAACTTCTGAAATTGAATTTTGGTTCTACCTGAAATAGCGCTACCCAGTTAACGGCTGACAGTCTTCCCGTTTTGTGCCGCAGCCGCCACGAGTGGGTGATTGTCGCTTTAAAGGAAGGAGGTTCCATCATCTATGAGAATTCCAACAACTGCACCTGCTGCTCACCAAGCATTTATCAGCAATGCCCTGCCGCGCTTAGCAGCAGATCCGCGGCTGATCGGCGTTGCAGCAACCGGATCTTGGGCGGAGAACTCAATGGACGAGTTCAGTGATCTCGACTTGATTATCGCCGTAGAGCCTGAACACATGGAACAGGTCATGTCCGAGCGGCAAAATATTGCTGCATCGCTGGGAACGTTATTGGCAGCGTTCACTGGTGAGCATGTGGGCGAACCCCGAGTATTAATCTGCCTCTACGACGTACCGCTCCTGCACGTTGACCTCAAGTTTGTGTCCATTGCTGATATTGGAGAGCGTGTTGATGAGCCAGTTGTTTTGTGGGAGCGTAGCGACCAAATCACACAGGCTTACGCTTCTAGCATAGGTGTGTATCCTTTGCCCAATGAACAGTGGCTCGAGGATCGATTTTGGATATGGATTCACTATGGAACGGGTAAAATTGCGCGAGGAGAACTATTTGAGGCGCTAGATTTCATTTCATACCTGCGCGGCGCGGTTCTGGGTTCTCTAGGACTGCTGAGAGCAGGATGTAAGCCTTCAGGAGTTCGAAAAATTGAGCAACTCGCGCCTACCTTAGCTGAAGCTCTCAAAGGCACGGTGGCTTTGTACAAACCAGAGAGTTGCTATGCAGCGTTAGAACGCTGCATAGAAATCTATCGATCGCTCCGATCAACATCTATTATCCATCGTGAATCTGCTGAGGAAGCTGCTGTTGCATACCTCAAGACGATGCGCGCCCGTCAACCCTAAACCCAATGCCCTTCGTTCAAGTCGTTTGCTCGATCGCTCCTAATGTCTTAAGGGTTGTCTTTTGCACTTCGGTAATGTCAGTGGCTCCAGTAATATTTCTGCCTATCTTCTTGAATCGACTGGATAGACAATGCAGTTCTCCTCAATAAACTGTTATGCACCTCAGTCCTTGTTGGGAACAACCGCAAAGACCTATCTGCTAAAGCTCAAGATTAAAGTAGCGTGAGATTACTAGGTACGGTTAATTTATGAGGTAATTATGTACGATATCGATCAAGTATCAAGGAACTCAGAGAAGGATTTAGCTTTTGTACTCATTCATGGGGGTGGACTTGATACATGGGTTTGGGAGCGAATGATTCCACTGCTCAATTTTCCTGCGCTTGCTGTACGTCGTGCTGCTTTAGGAACAAATCTCAATCGCTTGACCCTCACGGATTCTGCAAAATATATTCAGTCTCAAATCGAATCAGCGGGATTTAAGCAAGTGATTTTAGTTGCCCATTCGATTGGCGGGATTCTTGCCCCACCTGTTGCAGAATTGCTGCCTCAACGAGTGGCACATATTGTTTTTATTGGAGCCAATATTCCGCCAGAAGGGAGTTCAGCAATTTCTATTTTTCGTCCGTCTGAACGTTTTGGAATTGCAGTGTGGTTGCGACTTATGGCGTGGAGGCTTTCCTTTATGAATAAAGCGGTGGAGCAAGATATGCGGAAAACCCTTTGCAATGACCTGGATGAGGCAACGGTTCAACAAGTTCTAGCAGGCGGTAAAAATCCAGAACCACCTGCCCTATTTTATGAGCCAGTTTCACGGTTACGAATGCCGTCAGTTCCTTGCACGTACATTAAGTTGCTCCAAGACCAGGGCCTATTACCACCATCAAAGCAAGATGAAATGGCAGCCAACATTGGAGCAAAGGTTGTAACTCTCAACACAGGACATACAGCGATGTTGAGCCGTCCTGATGAACTGGCAAAGTTGCTAAATGGTGTTGCAAGTGAGGTGAATGTTCAACAAAATAGCGATCGCCGCTAAACCGTTGAGTGATAAAAAAATTTAGCACATGCGAAGT
>DATNOY010000709.1:0-10688 GCA_036703495.1 Coleofasciculaceae cyanobacterium | reverse complement strand
TTTTGGGCCAGTTGGCGTACGACCTCTAGCCCAATACCCCGGTTAGCTCCGGTTACTAGGGCAAGAATCGGTTTCTCTGAGTGAATCATCCTGTTTCCTCGCTTAGGAAAGTTCTAGAAATAATGTGATCTATCTTTAGATAAGCATTTTAACCTCTCTAAAAGCATAGATTTAGAAACTAAAATTCTATTGATTAGGATGGTTAAGCGGTTGCTTTATTAGGTATCATCAGCAACCCTCAGGATACAATGCTCCCTAGTATTTGCCGAGGATTTTACGAACGCTAGCAGGTAAGACCGGGAAAGCGATCGCCCTCACTAAAATTATTTCTTAGATGAAATGCTTTTATCCTTTAATGTTGCAATAATAACTTTTTGCATATTCCATCAGGAGTAAAGCTGCTGAATTTACTATTTTACTTAAAAGTGAATTTAAAATGATTAGCATGTGAAGCCATTAAAACTTTAGCCCACATCCACTTTGAACTTTTCCCTATCGTCTTCCAAAATCGGTCATTCCCACACTTATTTCCACACTTGGGTAACTCTTTAGAAGAACACTTTTATTCTTCAAGACAGATGTAAGCCCTTCTGAGAACCTCTATCCTCTTCGGTTGGACGTAAAGTTTCAACCTCAAGTGACTGCATGATTAATCGGATAGTACGGGTTATCAAGCCTTTTGTAGCGTTCTAAGCTGATTTACGACGTTATTAGTCGGCTAAGTGATTTTATTTCTTTGCCTTGACTCTATTTCTTCTACCTCAGGTTGTGCCTTCAATCTACTGCAAAGTCTTTAAGTTGTTTTATAAATAAGGTAATGGTTCGACTTCTCGCTCTGCCCTCCCAACCCACTTCAGCCTCTAAAAATTCAGAAGCGAAGCGGCTAGCTTGGTTAGAAGGCATCCGGATGATTGCTGCGGTCATGATCTTGCTGTACCATGCTCAGCTATACTTCGGAGGCTATGAATTCACGCCACAACCGACCGGATTATTCGAGAACTTACAGCAGCTATGGGTTAGCGGCGATCGCTCCAATCTTCCATTGCCGTTCCGCATCCTCACCATGTCATTTTGGTTTGGCTTCCAGTTTTTAGATGTATTTATTTTAATCAGTGGCTTTAGTTTAGTGCTTTCTTTAAAAGGAAAACCGTTAGACTCGGGTCAGTTTATCAAGCGGCGTTTACTGCGTTTGCTGTTTCCCTTCTGGACAGTTGCCTGGCTATCCTATCCTGTATTGTGGGGGATTGGAACGCTGGCGCATAGCTATAAACCCGATGCATGGCATAGCTTTGCCGGAATCACCTTTCCCTTAACAGCAGATTACCGGGGAACCTTGCTTCTTTCAACCAGTGGAACTTGGTGGTTTGTTCCTTTGGTGATTAGTTTCACCCTGATTTCTCCCTTGCTTTGGCATTTATTACAGCGCTGGGGCATGCGTAACCTGCTGCTGTTTAGCATTTTGCTAACCGTTGCTTACCGGATTCTCGCTGTATATCTATTTGGCGGGCATCCTACCTATGTCATTCTGGATACGGTAGCCCACGAAGAACCCTTTCAACTATTTTTATCAAAACTCAGTACGTTTGTGATTGGGATGGCGATCGCGATCGCGTACCAGCAGGGGAAAGGCCCGATTTTCTGGAATCAGCGTCGTGCCATCATCATCGGCAGTCTGCTTTACATCGCAGGATTTATTTGCCAATTCTATCGAGCAGGTTGGGTGGTTGTAGATCTGCTATTGCCGCTCGGTTTAGCCTTGCTTGCTATGGTGGTGACTCGTAGCATCAGCCGCATTGTATTCCTGCGACCGTGGTTGATGCAGCTAGGAGCTTGCAGTTACAGCTACTTTCTCATCCATAATTTTGTTGTCGATCGCACCTTAAATTTAGTGGTGCAAGGTCATCCCATTCGGTATCTATTGTTGTTACCTGTTATGGTTGGGCTAACGCTAATCCTGGCGATTGGAGCAGATGCCATCCGTCCTGCTCTACAACAGCTTGTTTTGAAAATTTGGCATTTAATTGACTCAGCCTTTTGTCGCTCCTACCAAGCCGAACGATAGTTACTTGAAGGCTATGTCAGCAGCCACCTGTAGACCCCAAAGCAATCGACAAAAAGAAATACCGAGCCTGCATAAAAAATCATGCTGGTGTCTTGTAAGCAACAGCTTGAAACAAGCATCTGGCTGGAACTCATGGCAAGAAAAATGAATCCGTAGCCGCTGAAATTTGTATTGGATGCTAACAAAATGCCGCCCAACACAGCAAAGAAACTGCTTGACCACCTTAGGCGCTGAATCGCCTTGGGCGTTAAACTAAACCTAACCCTTTTCCGTGGAAATGATGTCATCGCTATACTCTCAGAACTTGGTAGATATCCTGGAAGCAACAGAGGTATGGAATGGCTGGTTAACTGAGGATGTTTAAAAAGTTAAACACTATGCCACTTGTTTAAACATGCGGCAAATCAGGAGCTTGCATACTGCCAGCGCCAGTTAATTGCTCGGGGAGTTTGGTAAACAAAGGCTGCCGTTTGCGACTCTCCATAGGTTTCGCCGGGGATCTGGTAGCGCCAGTTCAACGCCCGAGGTTTGCGATAGGCGGGAGCGGTGGGGGAAGAAACGGCGACGATTTCTCCGCGATAAATCAGCTGCATGGGAAATTCTCCAGATTGAATGACTAAATGAGGGAAGAAATAGAGGATAGTTTTGAGGAGCGAGTTTTAATCTCGTTTCGCTGCATGACATTAGTTTGCCCTTTGCAACGAGGCTGCACCACCTCAGTTTTGGCTCTTAAGCAAGAAGATAAGAACATCACCCAGATAGCAGTCCTATTTGATTTGTGAAATGGTTTGTGAAAGGTGGGCTGCGTCCACCTTTCACAAACCATTCAGGATTGCGATAGTTCCGGAAAAGAGTAAGAACCTCCAACCGGGCTATGGCATCTGTGGCGCTTCTAGAATGTCCACTATAAAATCATTCAGAGCTTGCAATAGTTCATGAATGTGGCGATCGCCTGAGACTAAGTACCCGTTTTCGCTGATGCCGCAGAGTTCCCACCAGTTGGGATGTTGCGCCATCAACTGATCGACCAGAGTTAAATACGGTGTTCTTGAGTGGATTGCAGGAGTGGCATTTAGTTCAAAACATTGATAAGTTTGCATTGCTGAGCAACAAATTCGCAGGTAGGACAAAGCCGCGAGTTGAAAAGGCACATAGCGATCTTGCAGACGTTGTTGCGCAAATATCAGGCGTTGGCGGATGGGTTGCAAAACAATGACGCGTTGTAGTCCGGGGGCTTGAGTTGAAATTGTCATGATTGACCTCTCGTCAGTAGATGGGATGAATCATTACACTGAACCGGAAACAGACTGGATTTTGGGGGGCATAGTCCAGTAGCAAGTTACAGGGGTTTCCAGCGCCAGTTAATTGCTCGGGGAGCTTGGTAAACGAAGGCTGCTGTTTCGCGCTCTCCATAGGTTTCGCCGGGGATTCGATAGCGCCAGTTCAACGCCCGAGGTTTGCGATAGACGAGAGGGGTGGGGGAAGGAGCTGCGACAGTTTCTCCGCGATAAATCAGCTGCATGGGGAATTCTCCAAATTGAATGATTAATAGAAATTGATCTTTGCCTGATATTTGTTAAGGGCGATAGCCGACGCCTCGATACTTAAGCTGTGCTGGTGCTAAATGAGGTTGCTTGACGCTGTACTGCCTAATTTTGCAGGAGTTGCCTAAGAAGAGTGTGGTTTGCTCAGTTTCAGTTGATTCAATAGCAGGGGGTTTGAGTTCGTAGGAAATACCCCGGTAGTGAACTTGCATAATTAATTTTCCTAAGATAAGTGACGAAAGCAGGGGGCGATTTGGGGGAGAGGAAGGAGGGATTAGCTCGTTTCGGTTCCCTTGATGACATCAGTTTGCCTTGTTCAAGGGAGCTGCACCACCCAAGTTTTGGCTCTTAAGCAAGAAGTTAAGGAAATTAGCAAAGACATTGCTGAAAGTCTTACTGGAATAGGATCGTAGGCTTTTTGGAGGAATGGCGATCGCCTCCCGTATCTTCGGAAACTATCTTCTAGCCTTCCCAAAAACCTCAAACAGTGAGTTTCTGCCCCACGGAGAGTTTTAGGAGATATAGTGTCTTCTATTCAACTGAGGTACGGAGGGTGCATTGAGGAGATGTGCCTTCCAACTCTTGTACCTGACGTACAGGAATCCCTATCTGGACATCGCCGGCGCTCCGAAAAACTTCTCATCAACTATGTATCTTTAGAGGAATGGCGCTGGATTAAGGACGGTGAGCATCACCCATCCCATAACTATCAGGACTTTCAGCCATTTGCTAATAGCTGATTTCAGCACCTCCTGTTTAGAGCATAAGAACTTTAAACTTAACTGGTTTAATCAAGGTGGAAAAGTTACTATTTTCTCTAGCTCAGCCCAGTAATTTCACTTAAATAAGGACATGTGTTCCCCATGCTTCCCTGTTCCAACGAATCAGCAGCATTCCCTAACTCCCCGTCAAAACGCCGTCGGCGGCGTGGGGTCATCCTTACTCCAACAGGTTTTGAGAAAGCTCAGCAGGCCAAAGCCGAGGCAGAATTTCAGGAGAATGCAGGGAATCGCTACACTCTGGAAGCCCTGAGCGAACGCACGAGTCTGGGAGTTGATACGCTAATGAAGGTGTTTGCCTGTGAGACCGGAGTGGATAAGCAAACGCTAAAGGCTTATTTTCGAGCGTTTGGTTTGATGTTAGAGGCGAGTGACTATTATCATCCGGATCAGCCGACTGATGAGGCAGAGGCATCCGAAGTTAAAGAAGTTGAGGCTGAACCAGACCTCCCCGGAGGACAGGTTCCTCTAGGATCGGAGTTTTATGTTGAGCGAATTGCGATCGAAACGGACTGCTACAAGACGGTGTTACAGCCAGGTGGATTAATTCGCATTAAAGCGCCTCGGCGTCTGGGTAAATCTACGCTCATGAGTCGGATTTTGCAGCAAGCATCACAGCAAGGTTGCCAAACCGTAGCATTGAGCTTCCAACTAGCCGATAAAGCCGTTTTTAAAGATCTGGATCAGTTTCTTCAATGGTTTTGTGCCAATGTGGGTTTGGGAGCGCAAATCCCTAAACGACTGGCAGATTACTGGGATGATTTGTTTGGCAGTAAAATTAGCTGCAAGATCTATTTTGAGCAGTACTTACTGCCACAAATTGGTCGCCCCCTCGTTTTAGCTTTAGATGATGTCGATCGACTGTTTGAATATCCTGATTTAGCAGACGAGTTTTTTGGGCTGTTGCGAACCTGGCACGAAGAAGCCAAAAATCGGGATATCTGGAAACAATTGCGGCTGGTCGTGGCACATGCTGCCGAAGTCTATATCCCCTTAAATCTCAATCAGTCTCCGTTTAACGTGGGATTACCGGTGGAACTGAAGGCATTTACGCTGGCTCAAGTGCAGGATTTGGCAAAGCGGCATGGCTTGAACTGGAATGAAACAGAAACTAAACAGTTGATGAATCTGGTCGGGGGGCATCCCTACTTGATTCAGCTGGCACTTTACCATTTGTGGCATCAAGATGTAACATTAGACCAACTCTTGCAACCTGCTACGATCGCCGCTGGCATCTACAGCGACCACCTGCAGCGGCAATTGTGGAACCTCCAGCAAAATCCAGACTTAGCGACTGCCTTTGCCAAAGTGGTAACGGTTGCAAACCCGGTTGAGCTGAATTTAGTGCATGCCTTTAAATTACAAAGTTTAGGGCTAGTCCATTTGCAAGGCAATCAGGCCATACCCAGCTGTAATTTGTACGCGCAATATTTTGGGCCGTATTTTAGCAATCGTTCGTGAGAAATTTCAATCCTATAACGATTTCCCACATGGTGATTAAAGCATTCGTAGATCTGTTACGGCAACGTTCTCTGCGATCGATCTTGATCATACCTTTTGTGCTGCAATTAGCGGGCGGGGTAGGTCTGGTCTGGTACCTCTCCTATCGCAATAGCCAGGAAACAGTGCAGGATCTGGCTTCTCAATTGCGCCAAACTATCATTGCCCGCATTGATCAACAGCTTAAATCCTATGTTAATATTCCTCATTCAATCGATCGGATTAATGGCAGTGCCTTGCTGACGGGTAGTCTTAAGACCGAGACAGCGGAAGGATTTAATCAATTGTGGGAACAAGCAAAGATGTTTCCCAATACCAATTTGATTTACTGTGGCAGTGAAAGTGATGGTTCATTACTGGGTGTAGGACGGGACGAAAATAATCGCGAACTGCAGTTGGTGATGTATAATCGCTCGACCAATCATCGAGGATATTATTATAAATTGAATAGCTCGGGCGATCGCACCACTTTGCAACGCACGGGGAAGAAGAAATTTGATGCGCGGGTTCGCCCCTGGTACAAAGCTGCAAAACAAAAAGGGAGCGCAGCCTGGAGCGAAATTTATCTAGACTTTGATACGCAATTACCGACGATCACGGCTAGTTCCCCGGTATATGATCGCTCGGGTCGCACTCTGATCGGTGTTTGTGCTACTGACTTCATTCTGCCTGCAGAGATGAGTACATTTCTGCGATCGCTCGATGTGGGTCAATCTGGCGAAACCTTCATCATGAATCGGGCAGGGGATCTGGTTGCAACTTCCACCCCCGAAAAATTGGTGGCCGGGGGTGGCGATACGGTGCAATATCTGGCGGCTGCTAAAAGCGCCAATCCGTTGATTCGTGGAACTGCCCAGTATTTAAGCGATCGCTTTCAGAACCTCAACCAGCTGACCCAAGCCCAACAGCTGGAATTTGATCTGGATAGTCAACGACAGCTGGTGCAGCTGCTGCCGTTTCAGGACGGTCGTGGCATTGACTGGTTGATCGTCGTCGTTGTACCCGAATCTGACTTTACAGGGCGGATTCAAGCCAATACCCGGATCACCACTATTCTCTATCTTCTCTCCCTTGCCCTTGCCATTGCGGTGGGTATCCTCACTGCCCGTTGGGTGACTCGCCCGCTGTTACAGCTCAACCAAGCAGCCAAAGGCATCGCGCAGGGGCAATGGGAGAAACCCATTGAAATTCCTCGAAAGGATGAAGTGGGGGAGCTGGCTCAATCCTTTAACCAAATGGCCAGACAACTCCAGGAATCTTTTCTGGTGCTGGAAAATCGCAATGCCGATCTGCAGCAGACCCGAGATGCTCTGGCGAAGGCTAATGAACAGTTGGAAGCTGTGTTAAACGCTGTGCCGGGTCCCATTTCCTGGATTGCTGCAGAAGGGTTTTATCTGGGGATCAATTCCTATCTGGCTCAAAGTTTGAACCTACCCTCCGAATCCATTGTCGGTAATCCGATTGGAGTAGTCGGAAATAACCCCGATTATGTTAATTTCATCAATGCCTTTCTGGATAGCTCCAGCAACTCAGCATCCCAGGAAATTCCGCTGAATGTGAACGGACAGGAACATTACTATCTGCTGGCTGCTCAGAAATATCTCCAGGGAACAGCGATCGTAGTGGTTGGCATTGATATTACAGAACGGCGGCAGGCCCAGGAATCGTTGCAAAAAGCCCAGATGACCAATCAGGCGATCGTCAGCGCCATTCCCGACTTGCTGATGCGAATTCGCAGCAATGGGATCTACCAGGGATTCAATCCCGGACGGACGACGAAAATCCTCAACGGCGAGGGTTTGCATGTGGGTGCTAGCATTTATGACTTAATGCCTTTAGAGCAGGCAGAAGAACGAATGCGCTACGTACAGCAGGCTCTAGAAACCGGAGAATTACAAGTTTACGAATATGAACTGGAATTTGCAGGAGCGATTCAGTACGAAGAAGCTCGATTGATGCCATTGGGGCAAGATGAAGTGCTGGTGATGATCCGAGATACCACCCAGCGCAAACTCTCGGAAGCAGCACTGCGGCAAAGTGAAGCCAATGTTCGAGCGCTGGTTGAGGCGATTCCCGATTTGCTGATTCGAGTCAGGAGCGATGGTACTTATGTAGATATTCAGGGCAGAAATCGTCTGATTCTGTACGATGGTGAGGATTTTTTGGAGGGCTCCAATGTTTACGACTCTCTACCTCCCGTAGAAGCACAACGACGGATGCATTATATTCAAAAAGCGCTCCAGACTGGGATGACGCAAGTCTACGAGCAACAGCTATCTATTGACGGACAGATGCATTACGAAGAAGTGCGGATGGTTGTGACTGGCAAAGAAGAAGTGCTGATGATCATTCGCAACATCACAGAGCAAAAACGCGCGGAAGCCGCACTACAGATTGCCGAAGAAAACTATCGGGGCATTTTTGAAAACGCGCTGGAGGGGATTTTTCAATCCACGCCGAGAGGTCAATTTATTCGGATTAATCCGGCAATGTCCAGGATTTACGGCTATGGCTCTCCTCAGGAAATGATTGATAGCGTGGTTAATATTGCAGACCAACTGTACGTCAATCCGGCCGATCAACAAGAATTTCAGCGTCAGATGGATACAGTCGGTGCCGTCAAAAATCAGGTGTATCAAAGCTTCCGTAAAGACGGCAGCCTGATTTGGGTAGAAGAAAATACTCGGGCGGTGCGGGATGATAATGGTAATCTTCTATACTATGAAGGGATCATAGAAGATGTGACAGAGCGGAAACAGCGCAACGAGATTTTAGAAAAACGGGTAAAAGAACGGACTCAAGAACTTTCTGAAACTCTCCAGATTCTCAAGGCAACTCAGGCAGAGTTAATGATTGAGAATGCGCTGCTGAGAAGTGCAGAAGAGGCTGAGATATTTGATTATCAAGTTGGTGGAAGTTTGCCGTTGGATGCTCCTACCTATGTAGTGCGGCAGGCCGATCGCTATTTGTATGCCGGACTGAAACGTGGCGAATTCTGCTATGTTTTCAATGCTCGACAGATGGGTAAATCGAGCTTGCGTGTGCAAATCATGCGGCGACTCCAGGCAGAAGGGTTTGCCTGCGCTGCGATCGATATTTCTGAAATTGGCAATCGTCGCTTAACTCCAGAACAGTGGTATGCCGGTTTTTTGTATACTCTTGCCAATAGTTTTAATCTAGTCGGTCAGGTTGATATTCGGTCATGGTGGCGCGATCGCGAACTCCTTTCTCCTGTGCAACGTCTAGGAGAATTCATTCAAGAAGTCTTACTGACTCACATTTCTGAAAAAATTGTCATTTTCATTGACGAAATTGACAGCGTCATTAATCTTGAATTTGAAATTGACGACTTTTTTGTTCTGCTGCGAGCCTGCTATAACAAACGGGCTGATCATCCTGACTACCAGCGCCTAACCTTTGCCCTTTTTGGCGTTGCCACGCCCTCACAGCTAGTGCAAGACAAAGCCCGCACGTCGTTTAATATTGGTCAGGCTATTCAGCTAAAAGACTTCCAGCTCCATGAGTCTCAGCCTTTACTGCAAGGCTTAAATGAGAAGGTGGAAAATCCTCAAGCCGTCTTAAGGGAAGTTTTAAGTTGGACTAATGGACAGCCGTTTCTCACTCAGAAGGTGTGCAAACTCATTCGTAATGCTCCATCCAAAGTTCCCACTAACCAAGAAGCAAGCTGGATTGAGCAGTTAATCCAAACCCAAATTATTGAAAATTGGGAATTTAACGACGAGCCTGAGCATTTAAGAACTATTCGCGATCGCATTCTTAGAAACCCATCCCAGTCTACTCAACTTCTCACTTTCTATCGCACTATTTGGCACCAAGGCGTGGGGATGGTAGCCGAAAATCCTATTCAAGTTGAACTATTGCTATCTGGCTTGGTGATTAAACAACAGGAGACTCTGAAGGTTCATAATCGCATCTACGAAATCATTTTTAATGATCGATGGGTTGATCAAACCCTGCGTTCTCTGGAGGTCAATCATCCTTAGGGATCTGCGGGAAAATCGTATACCCCTGTAGGGGCGCAAGTCCTTGCGCCCCTACCGCTAATGTTGTTGCCAGTGGGGATGTGATTAAATTGCAAATCCCTTAATGGGCATTGCACTTGACTGGCGACAGAGATAGAGAAGATTGAGATTTTATTTGCTTGGCAGCCCTTTATCTATTTGAGTTTGATCTTCTCATACGTCACTCAGCTCAATCTCAGATTTCCTATCAATACTGCAAGGTATTGGTTCTGTTGCCAGTCCCGCTTTGAGAATCATCCAGATTGGGAAATAGATAGAATTGGGATTTAGAGGCAATGTTGCACCTGAATCCTGAATTTTATTGAATCCCTGGTCTGAAAGCTCTCAATTTTGCAGGGACTGTAACAGGATGGTTCAACTTGTTGCGACTAGGAGAATTATGAATCGGAAGATGTTTGGCTTAATTGCTGGTCTAGTGCTGATCTCGGGTTTGGCTGCTTGTTCGGCAGGTTCCACGACCACTCAAACTGAACCCAGTGCTCCTTCTGCTACCAGTCCTGGCACTTCCGGCGGTGCCATGAGTCCTGATGCGATGCAGAAAAGTAATACGCAGCCTGGCGATGCCATGAGTCCTGATGCAATGCAGAAAAGTAATACGCAGCCTGGCGATGCCATGAGTCCTGATGCGATGCAGAAGCCTGGCGATGCCATGAGTCCTGATGCAATGCAGAAGCCTGGCGATGCCATGAGTCCTGATGCAATGCAAAATAGCAATAAGCAGCCTGGGGATGCCATGAGTCATGATGCCATTCAGAAGCCT
>DATNOY010000708.1:0-2848 GCA_036703495.1 Coleofasciculaceae cyanobacterium | reverse complement strand
AACTCATTTGGCGATCGCAGAACAGGCGCACTTCTGCTAAAACCGCTAAAACCGCGATCGCTCCCCAACATTTTTCGCTATTCCCGCCGGGATGGGGCAGTGCCTTGCTGCTAGCAGTCGCTCTGTTAGGGCTGCAGTTTACGCCACAGCCTTTTTCCAGCCAGGTGGCACTCGATCGCGGTGTCACTGATACGCTAACCATGACTCGCTCCCAGCCTCAAGCCTTCCGAGGCACCAGCAATCCCGAAAAGCGATCGCTGGTAGAATGGATTCGGACGCTGAATGTGTATCCTGAACCCGATGCCTATACAGGACAAAAGGTCAACCTGAGTGGATTCGTGATTCATCCGCCAGAAATGTCCAAAGAGTATCTGGCGATCGCCCGGTTTATCATTACTTGCTGTGCCGCAGATGCCTACCCTGTGGGGCTGCCGGTCAAGTTACCGGGAGGCGATCGGGCTGCCTTTCCGCCAGATAAATGGTTTCAGGTAGAGGGAAGCATGGCCACAGAAACACTCAACGGCAAGCGCCAGCTGGTGATTCAGGCAACGAATCTGAAGGAAATTCCTGAGCCTGCTAGTCCTTATGATTATTAGGGTTTTAGGAATGGGGGATGGGAGATCAAGCATCACCCATGCCCGCTTCTCCACCTATCCCCCATTTCCCCCCTTGGAATTAGGAGCAGAGCCTATCTGAGCAGAGCTAGCCGTTTGGGCAGCCTTGGGGATGCGGCGGATTTGCTGCCAGGAGACATTGCCCTCTGGATCGATCGTTACGGTGACTTTCTCAACGAGTCCTTTGGCTTTAGCCAACACTGCATTTTTGACTTGACAATCGAAGCTATCTCCGGGGCGGTTGGCTCGATAGCGATCGCTACTACAGCGCACGGCCGGTTTGGTTTGGGTATCGTTGGCGATCGCCGTTTGAAACTCGGTTTCTAGAAGCGCCAGATTCAGCAGCCCTTTAGAATTGGGGACTTCCCAGGTGGTTTGTCCCTGATCATCTTTCTGTTTAACCTGGATGACAAACGGCTTCTCTGGCTCCAGCATCCCTTCGCATTGAAAAGAGGTATCGGCTTTGCGGGAAATTTGGGTCGGGCAAGTGACAGACTTAATCTTTAGGTCACTCTGCTCTTCTAGCTGGGCTTTGATGTTAGCTTCCAGGCTTTGAACGTTTAGCGATGGCGTACAGCTGGCTAATCCCGCTATACCGATTAGAAGCAGCCACCGAGAAGATTGAGCGATCGCCATTGCTATAAAAATCCTAGTCAAGAACCTCAGTCATGCGGTCTGTCAGCGCTTTTCCTAGGCAGCGTGATGACTCAGTTTCAAACTCTAGCAACCTAACATTGCCAAGAAGTTAAGACTGGTTTAAGCTCCTGGTGATTTGAGAAAAGGGTCATACCCTTATCCTTTTTTTGTCATCTAGCTGCAGACACAGGTAATAGGACGGAGCATGATGGCTACGGCTATTAGCAATCCCAAAGGATTGGTGAGCAGGGGTTTGAGGACAAAGTCCTCAAACCCCTGGTTGGTTTTCTCAGGACTGATTTAGGATTGCTATATTTAGTCAGGCGCAAAGCGCTGTAAGTACCAGAGGGCTAAGTACCCGAAATTTCATTACATTCCGCTGTAACGCCCTGATTGTCCTGCATGAGCTGCGCTGCAGAGCGATCGATGCCCATCCCATAACGCCATTCGCCATTGAGATAGAGCCAGGTTGGCACTTGGTTCACCCAATGGCGATCGCCCTCAAACCGGATCAGTCCTTGCTTTAGTGCTGGATCCAGCAGAGTGTATCCCATCCAGACATGGGTGAATGCACTCAGATCAGCCGATATGACAACATCCACCTCAAAGCCTGGATCTTTTTGGCACACATCCACCTCTCCCGCCTCGATCACTAGCCACCAACTACGTTGAGTTTTGTGCCCTTTGGTTAACCCTTGAAAATCAAACTGAAGCACTATTTTTTGGGCGGGTACCGCTTCAAGATTGACCCGTCGTCTCATGCCCCACATCAACAAGGCATCATCCAGGTCTTCAGGAGCGATTTGCTCACTGCCCCATTGCTGTGCCCACACTCCCATTGCCTCAATTAGGGGCCGCAGCGCTTCTCCGGCAGGGGTAAGACGGTACTCATGTCCTTGTCCTGTTTCCTTTTCATGGCTCACGACCACCCCCGCCCTCTCTAGTTCTTTGAGGCGTTGAGCGAGAAGGGCACGGGACATGAGCGGCACCCCTCGACTGATGTCATTAAAGTAGCGATTGCCATACAACATTTCTCGTAGCACCAGAGGATTCCAGCGATCGCCGATCACTTCTGCTGCTTTTGCTACCGGACAGAATTGCCCATACCCCTTTCGCATAAGACTTGATGGATAAGACTTGATGGATAAGACTTTCTGCAGAGGATGAACCATCAGGTTCAGATATTGAACTTGTATCACCTGATGCGGCAAATCAGAATGGGAGCATCACAAGACTTAAAGGAATACAAGTATGTCAGAACTACAGACTATACCGACAATGCCACGGGAAAATACAGATTGGTTATCTCTGGCGGAATCTTTAGGGAAACAGTTTGCAGCCAGAGAGACTGAAGCAGATGAGTCTGATTTATTTGTTGCTGATAATATTGCCAGATTGAAATCATCTGGATTGATGGCTGCAGGTGTTCCGACTGAATTGGGGGGCGGGGGAGCCAGTTATGCCGACCTTTGTAGTGTGTTACGGATCCTGGGCCGCTATTGCAGTTCAACGGCGCTTGCTTTTTCAATGCATACTCATCAGGTGATGATCCCTACCTGGCGCTGGCAGCATCAGAATGCTCCCGTGGATGGATTACT
>DATNOY010000707.1:0-2305 GCA_036703495.1 Coleofasciculaceae cyanobacterium | reverse complement strand
AACGGTTTCTTTTCGTGGGACTGCCCGAATTTGTGGGCTTACTCACAAGGCGCTGAGCAAAACGCCTGGGTACATATTCCCCGAGAAATTGGCTCAAAAGCTTACTGAGTCAGGGTTTGAGGTGGGTACATTCCGGGACTGGCTTAAGTCTGGAATCCCTGACGTTGCTGTTGCCGTTGTCGTCGAGCATTATGCTTTTGATGCTGGTGAGCGATGCACACCCCAAGCTATTGCTGCATTTCGATCGTTTGCCGCGATTGGGATTCGAGCATGGATTCAGAAAGAGCTGAACTGGCAGCCACCCTCGGATGTGAGCAAGTTCATTGACTCTCATATCCTGAGAGAGGCTAGATCTTGGGAGTGTGTTTTCGATCGCCGCTGGATTGCCGCAGCAGAGAACTGCACAGGATGGAAATGGTCTCAGCCATGCATGAGGCATTTAATCAACCTTGTTGTCTATAACCGGCTGCCAGTTGAGGTCAGGCAATCCCTGGATGAATTCAATCCAGTGCTAGAGACCGGGCATCGTGCCAGGAAGCAGCATCAACACTTCAGCAGCGAGTCTGTTGAGCAAGTCCTGAGAATGCAGATTGAGATTGCGCGATCGCTTTTGATGGTATCAACATCATGGAAGGAACTAAAGGAGAATAGCCGCAGACGATTTGAGGGAATGTCTCAGCTCAAGCTTCTGAACTAACCCCGATCGCCCCAAAGGAAAAGCCGCACCCATTACAGTGCGGCTTTTTTGGTGTTGTGATGTAAACAGGGAACGTTTAAGCGGATGCCTGACGGCGCGATCGCACTTTGGCATACACGGCAGGGCATCGACCGACTTTGATGATCTCACCCTTGTCAATCAAACTTCTGATTGCCAGCAGATCATCGAGTCTGTTGTGATTGCCCAGCCTGGAGCTGAGGACTTCGTCTTGAAACTTAAAGCAGTCCAGTATCCGTTGCTCAGACTTACTATAGGTTTTATCGTCGTATGTCGGGGTTGCTTGGGTCGGTTTGGGCGATCGCCACTGATGTAACTCGGCTTTGATCTTCGGCGGCTTACTGACTTTTTTAACCTTGGGCTTTTTGGTTTTCTTTAGCTGGAAGATAGCATCTCCCTGCTGTGGTTGAGCGTATAAAAACCCGCCACTGGTAAACTCACGAGCAACGATCAACCCATCGATCTTTAACTCTGCAATGACTTCGTAGGTTGCAGCATGGGACAGCCCGATCGCCTTCTGCAGTTCCAAGAAACTATAAGGGCGAGTTGCGATCAGTTTCAAGATAGTGTCGCGTTCCTTACCGTTTCCCCCGGACTCTGGTTTTTTGCGTTCTCCCTGCTTGGGAACCTTAACTTCAACCCCAGGAGGCGCATAGAGGAAACCGCTAGTGGCAGAGCCATGAAAAACAACTAACCCTTCAATCTTTAACTCTGCAATGATCTCGTAGGTCGTGCCACGACTCAGCTTGATCGCTTTTTGCAGTTCCATAAAACCATGGGGGCAAAGCTTGATCAATTGCAGGATGGTATCCCGCCCCTTTTGCCAGGACTCATGCTCACGCCTGTTGGTATAAGGAAAAGCAAAGCCCGGCACTGCATAATAAAACTTGTTGACATAGTCAATCTTGCCCTTGGAGATCAACCCTTCGGAGACAAGGGGGCGAAGCTGTTTTTTAGCAACAGAATCCGCAATGTTTAACCGATCGCATATACTGACAACATCAACGGGCGATCGCGATTCTAGGACTATTTTCAGGATTGCTTCTCTAGTTGGGTTCATTGGATAGTTCTTCTTGGTAATGTGGCGGACTTCCCCCTCGATCGATTAAGTGCGATCGAGGGGGATTTTATTGGGCAGTTAGTACGGAATATCGTCGTAATTTACCTCAGCAGCAGCAGGGGCGATCGCGGTTGCAACGGGTTCTGGTGCCTTCAACCCAAACGGGTCTTCAGCCAGTTCCTGGAAGTCCACCCCCCGCACTAACTCGAAGACTTGTAGCTGCGAGTCACCAGGCAAGGGACGCGCACCGCCCACAAGCTCGAACATGATGCCAGTTGATGTTTCCCCTGATTCTTTGCTAGTGAACTGATAGGGGGTAGGGGCGATCGCGAGGCTAACTAGATGAGTGAGCCACTGCTTTTTAGCTCCATAATGCTTCTGCAGCGCGCCATTCAACGCCATGATTGTTCCTGGCTGGTCTTCCTTGCCAATCAATTTAGTTTTGTTTGATGTCAGCTTTAGTGTGAAAACTTGCACCTCACCATCAGTTGTCAGCAAAGGCTTGCCGTCAACAATCACCGCCAAAAACA
>DATNOY010000706.1:0-2688 GCA_036703495.1 Coleofasciculaceae cyanobacterium | reverse complement strand
GCATTAGCTGGAAGAATTGAAATTCCCACGTCCCCCGCCACGAGGCTTAGAACAGTTGCAATCCAAGCCGCTTCCTGTTTAACTTTTGGCTTAAATCCTGTTTTTAGGCACAGGTGATCAATCAAATCGCGCAGACCATATAGTAGGTGGGCAGGTGGCAGAATGAATGGTTCGTTGGAAAGAGCAGCCAATGAAATGCTGCTTCGCTGTTTCGCCAAGTGATGTTTTTCAGGCAACACTAACATCAGAGTCTCTTTCAGCACTGTTTTAGTTATTAAAACCGTATTCTCCTGATTACTGTCGCTACTTTGTAAATTATGCAAATGGAAAAAACCTATATCCAACTGTTGCGTTTTCAGCTTCTCAATCTGGTTATATGAAGCTAATTCCTGAAGCACTAGCTTTACATCAGGATATTGCGCGTAAAACGATTGCAAGATACCAGGAAGTTTACTGTTAGCGATCGAAGTATTGATACCTACCGTGAGTTGCCCCTTTTCACCTCGATCGATTTGTTGAGCTGATTCAATGGCTTGTTCAGTTTGGGTAAGAATGCGTCGTGCTTCCTGCAAAAATGCTTGTCCTGCGTCAGTTAACACGAGTGGACTCCGTCGCGATCGACCAAATAACTCAAAGCCCAATTTCTTTTCTAACCGCTGAATCTGCCTACTCAAAAACCCTTGATCCATCTGTAAATAGTCAGCAGCACGGCTAAAGCTCAAGTGTTCAGCCACTATGATTGCCAGCCTGAGATGCCGAAAGTCCAGTTCTTCCCACTTTGGAGGCTGAGAGCTAGCCGATGGTTGATGGAGTTGAGTCATGTCAATTTAGTCATTTTATCTTGGTGATTATGTTGAGAATAACATCAGATTTATGCTTTGATTATTTTTAAGGCGATAAAGTTATTCGTTAAAGGCACAGGCATATGGGTGAGCTGAACCGTGTCGTTATTGTTGGCGGAACTCATGGTAATGAGCGCATCGGAGTGTATCTGGAGAAGAAATTCAGTCAACGTCCTATTTTGGTTCAGCGATCTAGTTTTTCAACTCAAGTGCTTCTGGGAAATCCTAAAGCGGCGGCTGCAGGCGTACGCTATATCGATCGGGATTTGAATCGAAGCTTCGAGGGCGATCGCCTACAAAACGCAAATCTGACGGGCTATGAAGATTTATGCGCCAAATCTATCGATCAGAGGATTGGTCCCTCTAGCGATACTCCAGCAGATGTGATTGTGGATTTGCACAGTACAACCGCCAATGTGGGTTTGACGTTAATTTTAGACAGAGAAGAACCATTCACGTTGCAATTAGCGGCTTATCTTCAGCACTTAAATCCATCAATCAAGGTGTACAGCACGATTCACTCTGGGCGAAATCAAGACTCACTGCGATCGATCGCCAAATTTGGCTTTGGCATTGAAGTAGGAGCTGTGGCTCAAGGAGTTCTAGATGCTGACCTCTTCTTGAAAACAGAGGCTTTGATTTATACGATTTTGGATTATCTAGAAGAATATAACCAAAACAGTATTTTACACCCGAATCACTCACTGACGTTGTACCGCTACACAGAAGCGATCGACTATCCCAGAGACGAGCATGGAGAAATTCAAGCCATGATTCATCCAAATCTTCAGTTCAAAGATTATCAACCGCTTTATCCTGATGATCCTATGTTCTTAACCTTTGATGGAGAAACAATGACCTACGAAAGTACAGAGGTCGTGTATCCCATGTTTATTAATGAAGCAGCTTATTACGAGAAGGGTATTGCCATGTGCCTGACTCAGAAAGAACAAATCATTGTTTGAGATAGAAGACTTTTATAGCAAAACTTAATTGAAGCGTATTATGACAATGTATATAGCGATGTGATTTTCAAATCCTGGCAAATAGAGACGGGTATAGAAACGCGCACACTGCAAGTTCACTTTGATTCTAGCGGTACACAAATTGGAGATGTGCAGCTCAGTTCAAATGGTAATACTCTCATACGATATGGTCATGATTCTTTAGGTCTTCCGACTGTTACGTTACGGGATCTTGTAAGTAATCGCCTGATCCGCACTTTGTAATTTCCCCGTGCTGTTAATGGTGCTGCTGTTAGCCTAGATGACCAGACGATCGCGATTCAAGAAATAGACCACACAATTAATGTGCAAAATTTGTTGAAGGGCAGGCTCATTCATACACTCTGTACCAGGTAATCTATTTTTGACGCAGTAATCTGTAATTGACGATCGCAGTGCATAAGTAGCTGACCGAGTCCAGTAAGTATGTCAAGCAAAGGTATTTTGCATCCGTTCAGAGGTTCAGACTATGGCAGATTCTTATCTGTTTCCCGCTACTCAATCTGTTGATACGCAGTCAATTCAAGTCTCTCGACTAGAAACTGGCTCACAACCCCAACTCTCCCAAGCAAATCAGCTGACGTTACTGATGTCTGGCGGTGGCTTAATCCTGGTAGTGGTGCTGGCGTTTTACTGGTGGCACAGAAGAAGAATGATAGCTCGTTCTAGACGTATTGCTACCCCAATCGATTGGTATCAAGCAGAGTTCGGCTGTGGCCCATTAGCCGCAGATGCGACGATCGATCCACCCTTGTCTGCTCCAGTTGAATCGTCTTCTTCCTTGCAATCTACTCTAGAACAGCCTGCACCAGAACAGCCTGCACCAAAACAGCCTACTCCAA
>DATNOY010000705.1:0-3008 GCA_036703495.1 Coleofasciculaceae cyanobacterium | reverse complement strand
GTCGGGATTAGACTCTGGGTAATGGTTCCGAATGCGCTCTGCCTCTGGGCAATCTTCAGACACTAGGGGTTCAACATCACCCCGAGAAACAGCCGCCAGCTTTTGCATGACCGAACCAATGCTCTCCAAACGAATCATTTCCTCCCAAGAGCAAACCTCGTCATCTTCGTCTGTTTCGTATCGAACTGTCACTAGATCCCCTTCAATATCAAGGATGCGAGCGCGCTCGATCCAGCGTTGCTGATCCCGCAAAAAGATCCAGACCTCTCTACCATCACAACACAGTTGATAGATCTTGCGGTGTAGCATGTATCGCTTCTCCTGAGCAAACAATTATCAAATCTGTAAAGAAGTCACTGCCTTAGGAAGACAAGTACCGCTTTATCACTCCAACGCTTGAACTTGAGCGTTTCTCTCTTCTATCTGAAGATCTAACGCTGAAAAGGCGAAAAATCTCTCTGAAAATTGCCTGTTCATAAGGTTAGCTCCACAGACTGGAGTTCATATTTAAGCTTAAAACATTGTGATTGGGCTGAACTGTAGCGAGAAAGTTTGAAGCGTCTTCTTGGATTGCAGGCAGCCGATAGGTTCATGATGATTGAACAAATTTGGGAAAAGCCTAAGGAGATGCTACTCCGGGCAATTTACGTTAGCCAAAGTCAATTCAGTTAAGGCCAAGTCAGTTAAGGCAATTAAAGCTTGAGTTGGCTAAATTGTGAAGAGGGATATCACTCATGGATGTTAAAGAGTCTGTGAAGACGAAATGCCGCATCAAATGAATTCCGTAAGATTCCTATGCCTCCAGATTAGTTCAGACTATCCTACATTCTGATTTAGGATACTGAAATCCACATACTATTCTAGCGATCTTGGGGACATTTGGGGACTCATCTTGAATAGTCTTAGATCGATCGCCTAGAACGGTAGCGATTCTATAGGGAGTTGTAATGCTGCTGCACCTAAGTACTTGGCTAGAAGTGGAAGATTACCTGAAGCGATCGCCCGGACTAATTTTACCGATTGGTTCCACTGAACAGCATGGACCTACAGGTCTCATCGGTACAGATGCAATTTGTGCGGAAGCAGTCGCCCGAGGGGTGGGGGAAGCGACTCAAGCGCTCGTTGCACCCACGATAAATGTGGGCATGGCGTTACACCACACGGCTTTCCCAGGTACGATTAGTTTGCGTCCCAGCACCTTGATCTTAGTCATCCGGGACTATTTGATCAGCTTGGTGAGGGCAGGATTTACCAAATTTTTCTTCATCAATGGGCATGGTGGCAACATTGCGACCCTTAAGGCTGCCTTTTCCGAAGCCTACGCAGTGCTGGCTGAGTTAAACCTTCCCGCTGCCGATCAAGTCCAGTGCCGGGTTGGCAACTGGTTTATGTGTAGTTCGGTCTACACGCTAGCTAAAGAGCTATATGGCGATCAAGAAGGCTCTCATGCTACGCCCAGCGAGGTTGCCTTAACTCAGTACCTTTATCCAGAGGCAATTAAGCAAGCCCCTCTGCATCCAGACGTGGCAGCGGGTCAACCGATTTATGGCGCTAATGACTTTCGCCGCCGCTATAGGGATGGCCGGATGGGATCGAATCCTGATTTGGCAACCCCTGAACATGGCAAACAGTTTTATGAGTTGGCGGTGAAGGAATTGAGCAGCAGCTACCTAAAGTTTTTGGCTGAGGCATAGCGGCTGAGATATAGCGTTTATCAGTGGAATGAGAGGAAGATGATTTTTGAAAGCCGCGTCCAGCGCGGCTTTCAAAAAATAATTACGCCAATGTCTTGAAACGCTTTTAGCCCTCTCGTTTGGAACGCAATCGCCAAGCTCGCCAAGTCACCGTCGCCAAGGTGATGAGAGTCAGAGGCAGCACAAAGCTCAGCATTAGCATACTGTATACCGGCAGACTGTCATGTTTGGTGGCATCCAGGATCAAATAGACGGTGTAGGCAACATAGTAGGCGATAAACAGAAAGCCTTCCCAGCGGGCGATCAGGTTGCCAGTGAAAAAGATGGGCAGACAGGCGATCGCAACCGCAACCATGACCGGAATATCAAACTGAAGCACGGCCGTAGAAACGGTTAATCCATCGGTTGACACTGCCGAAGATAAGCCGAGCACCGCCAGGATGTTGAAGATATTGCTGCCCACTACGTTGCCCACCGCAATATCTCGTTCTCCACGAATGCTGGCAACCACAGAAGTTGCCAGTTCTGGCAAAGAAGTGCCAGCGGCCACAATCGTTAAACCAATGATTAATTCACTGACCTGAAAGGCTCTGGCAATTTCGACCGCTCCATCTACTAGCCAGCGGGAGCCGAGTACCAGCAAAACTAGTCCAACCCCGATATAGGTCAAATTGATCAGCCATTGTAGGAGCGAGGGTGATGCAGTTTCTGCAAATCTGGCATATTCGCCAACATCGGCATTTTGCGCTTTGCGGCTCTGGTAGATCAGAAAGATTGTGTAGGTAATTGCGCCGATAAACAGAATAACGCCATCCGATCGACCGACTTTGCCATCCAGGCTAAACAGCAGCATCAGAGCAGAGACGCCGATCATGATGGGCACATCCAAACGAATCAGCTGCTGCGCTACGACTAAAGGCGTCACTACTGCGGATACACCCAAAATAAACAGAACATTGAAGATGTTGCTGCCCACCACGTTGCCTACCGCAATATCCGCCTGTCCGGCATAGCTGGAAATTACGCTGACGGCCATCTCTGGGGCACTAGTGCCATAGGCAACGATCGTTAGCCCAATGATTAAAGGAGAGATGCCCACTATGGCAGCCAGTTTAGACGCGCCACGCACTAATGCCTCTGCACCCACTACGAGGAGAACTAGCCCAAGGATGAGCAGACCGATCGTTAAAGGATTCATACCGTTTGACTAGCTTCTAGGATGGTTAGGGGAGATATCGCAATTTTCAACTGAGTCAAGTCCAGATGATTTTTTGAAAGCTTCGCTCTGACAGGCTTTTAAAAAATCATCTGGAC
>DATNOY010000704.1:0-2046 GCA_036703495.1 Coleofasciculaceae cyanobacterium | reverse complement strand
CGGAATCAAGCAGCTGTTGACCCATAGCGTTTGGGGCTTCTATTCAGCCCAATTTCCTGACCCGAATCAGGGTTTGACATTGAAACTTCAACCGGCATTGAACCAAAGCGAGAGGCATCCTACGGATGCCTCTCGCTTTGGTTCAATGCCGGTTGAAGTTTCAATGTCAAACCCTGATTCGGGTCAGGAAATTGGGCTGAATAGAAGCCCCAAACGCTATGGGTCAACAGCTGCTTGATTCCGCTTCCAAGGCGCTTGCCGCCGCTTTTTAGGAAAAGTCACGCCCACAGTGCTGTGGAAATCTTCCTGAACCTTATGGGTTAACCCCCGAGAAACCTGTCGCACAATTTGATTGAGCAGGCGATCGCCGGTAGTCTGAATCAACGACTTAGGAAGAGCGTTGATGAAGCGAGGAAACTGAATCATGACATTCAGGTCTAATTCCCATTCCACTCGCGTCACCTGAGCGGGCATTGGCTCAGATGCAAATTGCGAAAGCTCAAGCGTAGCAGGAACCAGCTGGAGGGCCGCTTGAAAATCAACCTCATATCCAGGCGCTTCATAGTCTGGAATAGAAATTGTTTGGATGCGATAGATTCCCTGATCTTGAGGCAGTAAATCTAGACCAATTTTGGGTTCTACCTCGTAGCCGAAAGAGCCAAATTTACCAATGGTGAGGGCATAGCCATTCTCTGCGATCGCCTCCACCTTCATGGGATGAGCACAGCGAGGAAACCAGCCTCGATGAGCATCTAAATACTGAGCAACAGTCTCAGGAGCTGCATACATTTCCATGCAGCTAGCAAAAGATCCATGGAAGCAGGTCGTTTCGCTGCTTTCTGCATCTTCTTTATCCAGAGAATGCCCGTCAATGTGATCTGAGGTGGCACCCAGAACAACTCTATTGGCCGTTTCACTGGAGTAGTATTCAGCTGAATTTGCCTGCATAAAGCGCTTTCCTACAATTGTTGCCATCGTGCTGCGGTCTGACTGCCCGGTCTAGCTAGAGGTGTAACTTGGGGTTGAGGATCACTGCGAGTTGAGCGAACGTCAGCACCCAGAGTTACCCATAACTTCGCCGTTTTACGCCCGAAAGCAAGGGACAAGGCAGATCATCGTCTAACAATCTGTTACTTCACGATCTGTTACTTTGCTCAAACCCCAGTTTAACAGTCAACTGGAGAGAGGTCAGCCTCTACTTGCTTTAACCTAGCTATCTTCTAACCTGGTTATCTTCTAACTTGTTTAGCCTATCCTGGCAATTGTCTTCCCAACCATGATCGATCTACGGAGAGACGCAAGGATATTCCTAGACATGAGAACATGAACACGCTGGAATCACGGAGATCGTGACGGCGGGATATTTGCAGCCCAAGCAGGTGAATAGAAAACTCTATTCAGCTACAATTTCAGATCCGAGGATTCCAGATTTGTTTTCGTTAAGGGTTAGCGTTGATAATATTTTCCTAACATTGCTGTACCCTATCTGGGTCTAGTTCAACGCTTTGACTCATCTAAGTTTTATTTAGTTTCGGGGAGCATGAAGTTATGAAGGCATTTGTGGCCGGAGCCGCTGGACAAACGGGACGACGAGTTGTTCAAGCGTTAGTCCAACGCGAGATTCCAGTACGGGCAATGGTCAGAGATTTGGAGAAAGCGCGTCAAATTTTACCGGCTGGCGTAGAGTTAATCGTTGGCGATGTGCTAAAGCCAGATAAATTAAAAGAGGCAATCGGCGACTGTACCGTTCTGATCTCTGCAACCGGCGCTGCTCCCAGCTTTGACCCTACCGGCCCCTACAAAGTTGATTTTGAAGGCACCAAGAACCTGGTGAATGCAGCCAAAGCAGCAGGCATTCAGCACTTTGTTATGGTTTCGTCTCTCTGCACGTCCCAGCTTTTCCACCCCCTCAACCTGTTCTGGCTGATTTTGGTCTGGAAAAAGCGGGCTGAAGAGTATCTGCAAAATAGTGGTTTAGCGTACACTATCGTGCGTCCAGGGGGGCTGAAAAACGAAGACAATACTGATGCAATCGTCATGTCGGGA
>DATNOY010000703.1:0-4373 GCA_036703495.1 Coleofasciculaceae cyanobacterium | reverse complement strand
GGCGGCCGCTATTGCCGTGGCCAACCGCCGTCTGGAATATCGCCAGCGCTCGCTCGCTCGGCTTGTCCCTGACCGCTGGGCACCTAATGATTTCCCTACGCAGCGGACTCGCCGCTTCAATGCTGATGTCCCAGGGCGATCGCCGGAAAGAATTGGTATAGCGAAAGGGATCCAGCGCGATCGCGCCCTGTTGGCCCAAGTTGAAACCTACATGCCGCCGGAGCCGGTTGATCCGGTGTCGGCGTTAAAGCAATGGCTGAAGGCGCAGTTTTTCCCCGCGCCTCCTGCTCTGCCCCAGCTTACCGCCAGCGAGATCTACGCTAAGGCAGAGCCTTTCACCGTTGAAGTTTGGATTGTAGTAGAAGATGGCACTTCTGCTCCGGCTACGGGTGTGATTGTGTCGGACAAGGGCTTGGTGCTCACCAACGCTCATGTTGTAGAGGGCAACCCTAACCCCACTATTCATATTCGAGATGGTCAGCAAAACGAACGACAGTTTCCGGGGCAGGTAATTGTTGAGGATCGTAATGTTGATTTAGCCTTGATTCAGCTTACCGGAGCCAATCAGCTCCCCACTGCCCCATTCGCCGATAGCAGCACATCGGTGAAAGTGGGCGACACAGTATTTGCCTTAGGTTCTCCAGTCGGATCGCACTGGAAGCTAACTCAAGCGAATGTAATTGCAGTGCAGAGTCAGTGCGGGGTTCCGGGCTTGAAGTGCATCCGCATGCCGCGAGGATTTTTGCATCCGGGCAACAGTGGTGGACCCTTGTTAGACCAGACAGGCAAGGTGATTGGTATCAACCGAGCGCTGCAAGAAGCAACGGGGGAAGGGGTGAGTATCCCGATCGACAATGTGAAAGATTTCTTGAGGCAGCAGGAAGAATTGGGCAAAGTCAATTTGGGCAAAGCCAATTTGGGCAATTAAAGCACAGCTGCCCTGGATCGCTGTCACTGATCTACCAATGATCTACAGCTGTTCTTAATGGCGATGCAGTGCAGGGTAGGGCAGGATATTTTTTGAAAGCACCGCGAAGCGCGGACTTTAAAAAATATCCTGGTTTGGGTCAAGTGCGAAGCGCTTTATGACCCCCCTGCTGCTGTTATCCTTACCCGCCCTGCAGCCGCTCCCTCACCTGCGTCGGGTTTCCCCAAATCACCCGCTCCTGCTTGTAGACCACCATGCCTGGCTTGGCTCCTCTGGGTTTGTAGACGAGTTTGGGTTCTGTGTACACCACGGGAGCCTGATCGCTTTGGCGGGCACGACTATAGTAAGCAGCCAGATCGGCCGCAAATTGTAGATCGGCTTCATCGGCAACCGAACCTGGATCTAGGCGCAGTAGCACATGGCTACCGGGAATTTCTTGAGTGTGGAACCAGAGGTCATAATCTCCAGCGAGACGGAAGGTGAGCTGGTCGTTTTGGCGGTTGTTGCGGCCAATCAGCACCTCGAAGCCGCTAGGGGTGCGATCGCGCAAAAAGTTGGTAGCTTCAGTCGATCCAGAATGGCGATACCGCTGTTCAGGATCGTCCATATAATTTTGTTGGATTAGCTCCTCGCGGATTTCGGCTAAAGCCACCAAATCCTCGGGCTTGGAGTACTGATCAAGCTGGGCGATCGCTACTTCAATCTGTTCCAAATAATTGATTTCAGCTTGCACTTCTGCCAGGAGCGGTTCTAAAGCCAGGCGCGATCGCTTCAGCTTTTGATGCCGTTTATAAAAGGCTTGGGCATTCTGAACAGCATTCTTTTCAGGATCTAGCGGAATTTGCACAGGTTCATTGGTGGCAAAGTCCGACAATATAATCTGCTTCATGCCGGGCTGCCACTCCTGTAAATAAGCCATTAACAGATCGGCTTGTTCCCGATAGCGATCGGCATCATCTGACTGTTGCAGCCGGGACTGAAACTCCTTGGCTTTGACATACAGCTTCTTAAGAATGTTGCTGAGCTTTTGGCTGATCTGATGGCGGAGTTGAGCAAAGTCCTGCTGATTTAGCTGATCGGTATAGTACCGATGCAGCAGCAATTGCACCGTTTTTTCCGATCGCTCTGCCCCCCAGCCTAAAACGGTATAGCCTTGCGGCAACCAACCCGGCTGAAACTGCTCACGTTCCAAGGCAGTCAGCCATTCCTGCCAGCGCTGAAACCAGTGCTGCCAGTCGGACGGGCTGAGGCTATCGGTCAATTGTTCTGGATCCAACCCTGTGGCTTGAATCATCGCCAGTACCAAGGCCGAACTTAGCCCTCGATAGCATTTCAGTAAATTTCGCCGCAAGGTTCCTGGAATCAAGCTGAGCCGCTCTTGCCAGCGCTCTAATGATTCCTCCAGGGTGGGCATTGGATCCGTGAGAGCGGGTGGGCGTTCGTAGGGTTGCCCCGTCTGAATGGGTCGCACTCTAGACTGCTGGGAACTTACCTGATGGGCCGCCGTCACAATCAAATTATCCTGGTTGGTGAGAATCACGTTGCTGTAGTTGCCCATGATCTCTACGTAGAGATGCCAGAGGGCGGCTTCTCCGGGACGGCGGGCAAACTGCAGGTCAATGACGCGCTCCCAGGGGGCAACCGGCTCGATGGCTACTAATGCCAACCCCCCAAACTGATGCCGCAGCTGTTGACTAAAGGTAAAGGTGTCGGGGGTGCGTGCTGGAGGGTCGCCCATACAGATGCGGGCCGCCTGGGGATGCCAGGACAGGGTTAACCAGCCGCGTTGATCAAGGGTACGAAGGGCTAGAGCGATCGTATGGCGATCGCTCTGGTAGACCTGCTCTAACCGAGCCGGAAGCCAGTCGGCTCTCAGTTCAGTGCAAGCGGCCGTCAGGGTAGTAAAGTCTACAGGTTGCACGGTGTGTTAGAAGAGAGAAACTGTAAAGTTGAAGTTTAAGGGGTGAATTTTAAAGAATAAATTTAAGTTAAAAGCTTGGATCTTAAGATTCAGAGTCTTAAATTGCGCAAAACAACCTAAAAACTAGAATCTTAAGCTATAAATTTTCTAAAAAGACGATTTTTATGCCCATAGGTAGAGCTACAAGGTTGTTAGTTGCTATTTTTCTCGAATACCATAAAAAGATGGATCAGATTTTAATTTGGGCTTAATTCGGTTTACTTTATGGATATTAAGCTTATAAACATCGGTTTTGGTAACATTGTCTCTGCTAACCGAGTGATTGCCATCGTTAGTCCGGAGTCAGCTCCGATTAAACGAATTATTACAGATGCCCGTGAGCGTAATCAGTTGATTGACGCAACTTATGGTCGGCGGACAAGAGCCGTCATCGTGACGGATTCAGGGCATGTTGTACTTTCAGCAATTCAACCCGAGACGGTCGCAAACCGATTTGTAATGAGTAAGGATGGAGGAGAAGTATAGAACGGGTGCAGCGTTATAGGATTGGAGACCGAGGTTCAGGCTTTTTTAATTTTGATTGGCTCAGCTTCAGCTCAAGCCCTCACCTCTTAATCTCTAACCTACGAGGTATACTGAACTACATTTGAGCTGATGATCGCTCGACACGGTACAAGCATGGCAAAAGGTAGGCTCATTGTATTAACTGGACCGAGCGGTGTTGGTAAAGGCACACTGCTGCGATCGCTGTTTGCACGTCATCCAGAACTCTATCTCTCAATTTCAGTGACGACTCGCGCTCCTCGTCCTGGAGAGGTACATGGGCAACACTATTATTTTGTGACTCGGGCTGAATTCCAGCACATGGTGGCAGAAGGCGAATTGCTGGAATGGGCAGAATTTGCTGGTAATTGCTATGGCACCCCCTGGCGATCGGTAGAGCAGCAAATTCAGCAGGGTCGATGGGTGGTTTTGGAAATTGAACTTCAAGGAGCCCGGCAGATTCACAAGATTTTCCCGGAAGCCTTGCGCATCTTTATTATGCCACCTTCGCTGGCTGAGCTAGAGCAGCGCTTACGCAACCGTGGGCAAGATTCAGAAGAGGCGATCGCTCGTCGTCTGGAAACTGCCAGAGCTGAGATGGATGCTGCTGCTGAGTTTGATTTTCAAGTCGTTAATGATGACCTGGATAAAGCGCTCAACCGCATCGAGGAAGCCTTATTTTTACCTGTGGTTGGAGCCGTTTAATCTCACTAGCGGTTCAGCTTTCTAAATTGATCCCTTCGGTGACAGCCTACCAGGTTCTGTCTTTACCGAAGGGATTATTGCTGTATGGCCCGAAAAGCTTGTCTGCGATCGGTATGAAAGATATAGGTTTGGGTAGGGGTGCGAATCACAATCCGATAACCAGGGGTAATGGTCATTAAACAAAACTCATCCGGTTTGGCTGCACCCAGACAGCTATCGCTCCAATCTACGGCTTCTGCGGATTCAAGCGTCATTGTGGATGGAGGCAGTCCGGTT
>DATNOY010000702.1:0-8330 GCA_036703495.1 Coleofasciculaceae cyanobacterium | reverse complement strand
TTGTATGACAACCAGAATGGCAGCGCGACAGGATTAGGCACAGGAATCCAGTTTGCCACCCTGCTCGGTGCTCCGCTGATAGCGGCTGCTAACTTTGTGGTTCAAGCTTAACTTCAGTCAGCGGCATGTAGCGTTTCCTATGCAATTGAGGGACGGATCGGGGCAGGAGCGGTGCCCCGGCTGAGGGGTTATGCCGTTCGACTGAGCGCTCCGTCCGAAGCCCCCACCCCCCTGTACTTCGCGCGGTAAGCGGCACAGCACCGCATAGGCGAGCCGTTAGGTGCAGGGTTGGATGTGATGCGAGAAGCGCGTTTGGATTATCCAGGCATTGGCTCCTCATCTGGTTAGAATTTGTAGCGCTTCGCGCTTGACGAAAACCAGAATATTTTTTGAAGGCCTCGTTTCGCAAAGCTTTCAAAAAAATTCTGGACTGCACGCAATTGAAAACAGCTAGCAGTCCAAAGGAAAATGCGCCCATCCCTCACCTGATGCAGATGGCGCTGAATAGAGCACGGGCAGAGAATATTAATGCTGGGTATGACAAACACTTCAGCAGTTACTCCCTCATTGTCCCTCCCCGCTTGTAGTACATCTGCAAGACTCCTGCGATACATTTGCTACCCGTGTTAGTTATTGCTCATACTTAAAAGATAGATAATGAGCAATATATGGAGTAGACGTAGCCGGAGGTAGGGTTCTTAAGCTCAGGAAGGACGGGATCAAAGCTATCGGAGAGAGGGAAAATGAGTGTGGCGGAGGTCTTTAAGTCAAAAGTCTTCTACAGGAGAGACCTGTTGGGGTTGCTGCTACTCGTTGTAGCAGGATTTTTAGGAAACTACTTTCGGTGGACTTTATTTTTTGACATTGATTTTCTGTTTGGCTCGATCGCGGTCTGGCTGGTTGTATGTCTCTATGGCGTCCGTTGGGGCACCCTAGCGGCATGCATCGCGGGGAGCTGCACTTACATCATTTGGCATCATCCGTACACCACTCTGACGTTTACCCTCGAAGCTTTGTTTGTCGGCTGGTTATTCCACCGGCGTCAGCAGCAGAATATTGTCCTCCTGGATGCGGCGTTCTGGCTGCTGATTGGCATGCCGCTCGTCTGGCTGTTTTACGCCATCGTTTTGCAGGCTGGCTCCACCCAAGCTTTAATGATTCTGCTGAAGCAACCTGTCAATGGCATTTTCAATGCTCTCATCGCCAGTTTATTGCTAACGTATCTCCCCATTCACCGCTGGGTGGCTCGTCCCCCCGCCATGAGCACCTTATCGCTGCAACAAACGCTGTTTAACTTGCTGGTCGCTTTTGTGATGGTGCCCACCCTGATCTTGATTGTGCTGTCCAGCCAGCAGGTCATGGATGATATCAAGACAACGGCGCGCGCCGATCTAGATGATGCTGCTCGCTACTTAACGATTGAAGTGCATACATGGTATGAGCGGCGGTTGACGGTGATCAAGGAGCTGGCTGCTCTGTCCATGAATCCGTCTATCCAGGACGATACCTTGCGACAGAAAGGGGAATTTGCCCAACGGGTTTTTCCAGAGTTTAAGCATATTCACCTGCTCGATCAGACAGGGAAACGCTTGCTGGATATCGAAGAGGGGATGATTCAGAGTCAAGATACTTTTGATGACACCCCTTATGTGGCGCGACTGCAGCGATCGCCCGATGCCTTACTGGTATTAGCGCGACCTCAACCCGGTAGCGCTGCGCCTTCAACAGCCATGTTGGGTATGCCGATCGTGCAGGATGGCAAGTTCGTGGGGGCGGTTTTGAGCGAGCTGGACTTAAGTGGCATCACCGACTTATTAAAAACAAACGTGGGCGATCGCGGTCTTAGCCTGACGTTGGTCGATCAGCAAAACACCGTTGTCACCAGTACGCACGCCGAATGGGTCGGTCAACAGCCGTTTGACTGGCGCAAACAAGGAAAAGCTGAGGCGATCGGCGAGCATACCTATCACTGGCTACCCACGACAATCAGTCCTTTGGTGATGGTGCAGTGGAACAATTCGCTGTTTGTGAAAGAAGTGACCATTAGCCCCGAGATCCCTTGGCGGCTGATTGTGCAGATGGCTGCCACCCCTCATGTGCAGCATATTGAGACGGTTCATATCCGCAATCTGGCAATCTTGCTGGTAATGTCTGGCTGCTTCGCTCCCCTGGCTGCCCTCGTGGTGAGCCGCCAGCTCGTCCAGCCGGTATCTCAATTGGCAGCCGTCACGACCAATCTACCCGACAAGCTGATGGCACGAGAACCCATCTCTTGGGTACAGAGCCAAATTACTGAATTTACCCTACTCGTACAAAACTTTCGCTCCATGGCAGCGAGCCTACAACAAAAATTTGACGAGATTCAACAGGCCAACGCCACGCTGGAACACCGGGTACAGGAGCGTACCCAGGCGTTGCAACAAAGCAATACAGCCCTGCGTGAAAGTGAAGAACGATTTCGGCAGATGGCAGAGAGCATTCACGAAGTGTTCTGGATGGGATCAGTGGCTAAAGACTCCATTAATTATGTGAGTCCAGCCTATGAAGAAATCTGGGGATGTAGCTGTGCCAGTCTCTATGAAGCCCCTCAATCGTTTCTGGATGCCATTCATCCAGAGGATCGAGCCCGGGTAATTGTGGCACTTGCTCAGCAAATTCAAGGCGGCTATAACGAAGAGTACCGCATCATCCAACCGAATGGTTCCATCCGATGGATTTGGGATCGGGCGTTTCCGATTCGAAACGCTGCTGGGGAAGTTTATCGGCTGGTCGGGGTGGCTCAAGACATTACAGAGCGTAAACAAGCAGAAGCGATTGTGCGGCAACAGGCAGAACGAGAACGGTTGCTGGGAACCATCACGCTACAGATGCGGCAATCGCTGGAGCTAGACGACATCCTCCAGACTACGGTTACTGAAATACGACAGTTTCTGCATACTGATCGGGTTCTCATCTATCGGTTTGAACCAGACTGGAGCGGTTTCATCATTGCCGAATCAGTAGCCGCTGGATGGAACTCCGTCCTGGGCAGGCAAATTACCGATCCCGATTTTGTCCAAACCCGAAGACAAATCTATGAGAAAGGCACAACCAAGGCTATTGATGATATTTACAGCGCCAATCTAGACCCCTGCCATATGGCGGTGTTAGAACAAATGCAGGTGCGGGCAAAACTGGTCGTGCCGATTCTGCAAGACGACCAGTTGTGGGGTTTGCTCGTTGCCCAGCATTGCCAAGCACCCCGGCACTGGGAAACCCTGGAAATTGAACTGCAACAACAACTGGCCACGCAGCTAGCGATCGCCATTCAACAAGCCGATCTTTATCGCCAGTCCAAACTAGAACTGGCAGAACGGCAGCGGGCAGAAACCGCCTTAAAGCACCTAAACCAGGAACTAGAACAACGGGTGCAAGAGCGTACCCAGGCTTTACAGCAGCAGGCAGAACAGGAGCGGCTCTTGCGCTTGATTATCCAAAATATCCATCGGTCTCTTGATCTGGATGAAGTTTTGGCTACTGTGCTGAGCGAAACCCGACAGACCCTCCAGTGCGATCGGGTAGCCATTTATAAATTTAATCCGGACTGGAGCGGCAGCTTTGTGGCAGAGTCGGTGGGGGCAGGCTGGGTGCCTCTAGTGGGTTCTAGTATTCGCAGAGTTTGGGAAGATACGCATTTACAAAAGACGCAGGGTGGGCGCTATCGCCATAACGAAACCTTTGCCGTGAATGATATTTACACCATTGGTCATCAGCAATGTCACCTTGATCTGTTAGAGCAGTTCCAGGCCAGAGCCTATGCGATCGTCCCTATTTTCGTTGATGATCAGCTTTGGGGGTTACTCGCTGCCTATCAAAACGGGGGGGCGCGTGCGTGGCAAGATTGGGAGATGGGACTGCTGCAACAAATTGGCATTCAAATGGCGATCGCCCTACGTCAATCCCAACTCTACCAGGCAGCACATGCCCAAGTGCAAGAACTGGAGCGGCTGCATCAGTTAAAAGATGACTTCTTGAGTACCGTTTCCCATGAACTGCGATCGCCTATGGCCAACATCAAAATGGCAACCCAAATGTTGGAAATTAGCTTGCAGCCCTTGGGGGTATTGAACAATGAGTCAAACGCAATTAACCGCTATGTCAAAATCTTGCGAGAGGAAGGACAACGCGAGGTTAACTTAATTAATGATCTGCTGGATCTGGCCCGACTGGATGCTGGAACAGACCCGCTCAGTTTTACCACCATTGAGCTCCAGTATTATATTCCTCACGTGACAGAAACGTTTATTGAACGCATTCATCAACAGCAGCAGCAATTAATTCTGGATATTCCTGCCGATCTGCCCTCCCTCAGTACCGATTTACCCTTTTTGGAGCGTATCCTCACCGAACTGCTGCATAATGCCTGTAAATACACGCCAGCCGGAAAAACAATCACCATATCGGCTCGGTCTGTGTCCGCCGTTCTAGAAATTCGGATGAGCAACTCTGGGATTGAAATACCAGCCGTAGAATGCGATCGTATCTTCGACAAGTTTTATCGCATTCCTAACAATGATCCTTGGAAACATGGGGGAACAGGGCTAGGATTAGCGCTGGTGAAAAAGTTAACTGAACGATTGGGCGGTCAGATCCACGCTGAAAGTGGAGATGGACAAACGACCTTTGTTTTAAAGTTCTAATTTTTTCCATACTGCTGGCGATCCCCCTTCAGGCAAAGGATTTTTAAGATTGCTTTGCTCTATTTCATCCCTATCTAGTGCTATTCATGTGGATAAATCTTTAGAATTTTGAGTAATCAATCTAGCTGAAAATTCAGCCGTTGATCTCAATTTGTCGGATAGCGATCGCATCCCCAGATACTCTAGCAGTTCCAAATCAGTTAAGAGAAAGTTTAAAGAGATTCATCATCATCTTAAAAAAGCAGAAATATTTTGATCCTTAATCGGTTTCGTTGATAAAAATATCCATCCTGTGATCAGTAGATTTCAGGAGTAGGGCTCGGCACCTTGATCTGATTTTCTCCTCTTTATGATACGGAACCTCATATAAGCCGTAAAATAGCTGAGAATATCAGGTGTTGTTTCAATCATTTTTATTCATTTTTATCAAAGTGGAGAAAAACGGAATAGGAAATTCATAGGGAATTCATATGAAAACTATGTCTAAAAAATCGATAGGCTGGCTATGTTTATTGATAATTATTGCAGCGGCGATCGTGGTTCACACCGATCGGTGGAACTACGACACGATGAAAGGAACACAGGACATTTATTATCTGTGGCAAGATGGTCAACGGCTGCTCCGGGGTGAAAATCCCTATGCCAGAATTTTGCTGGGAAATATGAACGAAAACCACAAATATCCAACCTATTTTCCGGTATTTTATTTACTTTCTTATTTCACGCAACTGATAGGACTCAAGGACTATTCCAGCTGGATTGCTGTTTGGCGATACATTTTTTTAATATTCAACCTTGCAATTGGTAGCCTGCTATTTTATGCATTTGGTCGCCGTCAGCTCTGGCTACTGGCAAGTTTTGCAGCCTGCTTCTGGTTGTTTAACCGCTGGACTATTTATGTCACTAAAGTCGCTCAAATCGATTTCATTCCGATCTGCTTGTTAGTGCTTTCACTATTGATTTTTTATCAGCATAAATGGGCTTCACTTCTGCTATTTAGCCTTTCGCTTGGCGTCAAGCAAATCGCCATCTTTATGGTTCCCCTCTATCTGATCTGGGTTTGGCAATCCACCTCAAAAGATCAACTTAAAACCTTGTTGCTGGCAGCAGCAGCGATCGCCAGCATCCCCCTGTTGACCTCCCTGCCCTTTATCATTTGGAATGCCGAAAGCTGGATTAAATCAATTTTATTTTCAGCCAGCAGAGTGGCCGAAAATCCCTTTAATGCCCCCAGTTTATTTAAGGAGACAGCGGGGCTGCGGTTCTTACCGACGCTGGTCTTAATGATCCTGATTTACGTCAGCGCCTGCAAGCGTCAAATAGGTCTGTATACTAGCGCATTGCTCACCCTATTTGTCTTTATCAATTTCAACGCCATCTTATTTACACAATATTTCTGTTGGGTCATGCCTTTTGTCCCTTTATCCCTTGCGGATTTTCTATATCCTCATGCTCGCGATCAAACGACTTCTTCGGACGCCCTCTAACTTTGATCTTTCTATGCGTCCTCAGTAAACCTAATGAGTTGCGCTATTCACCACTTTTACACTCTGATGGGATCTGCCGCAGGGCAGCAGCAAGGCACATTTCTCTGGCGTGAGATGACCAAGGCAGGGGAGGACCAAGGCATAGGATGACCAAGGCGTGAGATGACAAGACACGGGATGATCAAGGCAGGGGAGGGACAACTCTTTGTCCGTCTGGCAACAGGAGATCCTGCATAGTGCGCCTACTTCGGACGTATTGAAGTTTATGAATGCTGCGCTGGAGGAATAGCTGAAGGGGCAGTATAGACAGCATAAAGCGATCTAGAGATTTGAGCAGGGAAGGGGGAATCTGTGAGCTATAGTTTTGAGTCTTTGGAACCAACCCAAGTGGGATTAGAAATTGATGAAACGCTGCGGGCGCGGGCTTGGCAAGAGAGCCGGGCATTTGCGACAGCAGCCAGCCGGTGGAACGCCTACTTGAACCAGCTCTGTTTGCAGACTGTCCTGGCATGGTTGCGGGAAGAGTATGATCCGCAGGCGGCAGTGTTCCCTCATCGGGCAGCTTTAACCAGCTACTGGGAAGTGGTGAATGGTGCGGCGATCGCCTTTGCCGGTCGGCGGCTGATCCTGATACCTTGCGAAGCGATCGAGGTAGATGAGCTGCGTGTTCCGCAAGAATGGGTCGATATTCCTAGCTGGGTTGGGGATTATTACGGGGCTATCCAGGTGAATGAAGACGAAGGCTGGGTGCAGTTCAAAGGGTTTGTAACACATCGGCAGTTGAAGGAACGCGGCCAGTATGAGTGGAACGATCGCGTTTACTGTGTCGATCAGTCAGACTTGATTGCCGATTTTGGAGCGCTGTGGGTTTCCCGGCAGTTAGCTCCCCAAGAAATTACTCAGGTAGCAACGCCAGCCATCGCGCCTTTGCCCACCACCATGCAGGCAAACCATTTGATTGAGCGGTTAGGACATCCGGCAGTGGTGATGCCCCGGTTGGCTATCCCGTTTGAACCCTGGGCGGCTCTGATGGCGCATGGGGGCTGGCGGCAAAAAATTGCAGAGCGGCGGCGGGGTCTACCGGAGCAGCGATCGCTGCTGCAATGGCTGCAAACGGGGGTATCCACCTTGGCTCAGCAGGCAGGTTGGGGGCAAGTAGAATTTCAGCAGGCGGCAGGCGCACGCGGCGAAGCCTCCGGTCTAGGGAGAGCCTTGTCTCGACCGCTGACAATCGCCGATCAACCCTATGAATTGCTCGTGTCTCCGGTGGCTGCTGAAGAGGCTGAACCCCATGCTTGGCGATTTACGCTGCGCAGTTTGGCAGCAGGTGGACTGATTCCGGCAGGGTTTGTGCTACGGCTGCTGACGGAAGATTTACAGCCGTTTGAGGGCAATGAAGATATCGCCACAGCAGCGGTGGAATCGCTGTTTATCGAAGTAGCCCTGGAGCCAGGGGAGGGGATTGTGTGGGAAATCACCCCGCTACCGGAAGCCTATGAGCAAGAAATTTTGAGATAGATCAGGAGGTGCTGTAAATTAGCGAAGATGCTGTAAATTAAATGGACATTGATCCGTTGCCGAGATCCCTGTCCCATCTTGCCCATCTCGGACGACCCAAAGCTACCCTAACCCCGTTGCATGAACGATCGCCTCAAACTTATTCTCTCGGCTGGACTGCTGCTAGGAACGCTGCAGGCGCTCCCTGCCCAGGCAGCAACCGTGATTCCCGAAGCAACGGCTGCCGCCAGAGCCGCACAGCGGCAGCAGGAAGTTCGGCAAGTTCGCCCCGATAATTATGATCTGCAGCGCCATCCTATTAGCGACTGGGACTTTTGGCGCAACCTCCTCTGGACTACGGCGATCGTCGAACCTCAATCTGAGTTTGTGGCCACCAGCATGGCTCAAATTTTGGCCCTCACGGTGCAAGGGAATTGGTCTAGCCCTCAGAAACGCACCCTCGATATGGCCATGACGATTGGCAATCAGCTCTATCTCAGCAATCCCAGCCTGTACGCGGGCGTCGGGCAACAATTTGCCCAAACCTTAGAGCAAAGTCCCGATTCCTATTGGGTGGCGATCGCCCTCTCGGCTCTCTCAAGGGGCAACTCAACGCCGCAGCAACGGCAGCAGTGGAGCGATCGGGTGCGTCAGCGGTTTCCGAATT
>DATNOY010000701.1:0-9835 GCA_036703495.1 Coleofasciculaceae cyanobacterium | reverse complement strand
CCTACCTTCTGGCGTGAGCAGAAGCATAGGCTGAGTTGATTGTAAAACATCAACTCCCTCGCTGATGTGAAACAAGTGGTTAGGTAACCACGCCTTAAGCTTTTCTTCTCCACACGACACACATTAGCGAGGAAATCAATATGACGACAGAGTTCAACGAACTGCTGCCTGCTCAACCTGCCGACAAAGCGCAGGTATGGATCATTGGCAGTCGCGATCAGGTGACGCATTTAATCAACGAGTTTTACGTTAAACAGATAACGAGCGATTTTCCTTTGGAAACACTTCGTGACCGCGCCAAGTTCACCCCCATCATCCCCGCTCCGTTTGCAGCGGGTAAATATATGACGGTATTGGTGCGCTAAAGCATCGTGCTAGAAACCGGGTTTCTGGTCATTGCTTCTGACCAAGGATCTGCTGATCTAAAGGACGTGAATTTGATAAAACCCAAAACTTAATTTTTGCCAGTGCGGCACTGCCGTGCTTGCAAAAATGAACAGTTCGGTTTTAATTAGTTCGTGATCCCAAGAAACCCGGTTGCTATACAGAAAACTAGAAACTAGCCGTCAGGGTTACTGTGGTTTCCAAAGTGGCTCCGGGTTCCAAGTGGGTAAGGTTCTCGCCCGTATTCAAGGCATTGCGCGGAGCCGTCCAGGGTTCCAAACAATAATAGTCTTTGCCTTTCACCGTCCAAAAAACCAGCGTGGCGTAAATCGGGTCATAATCTAGCGTCAGCTTCAGCGATTGGCTCGGATCTGTGACGCTAGCAGTTTGACGTGTCACTTTGCGGAACGCCACATCAATTTCATCCCAGCTCAGGTCAAAGCTGCCCGCAAAAGGATGCACCGTTTGATCAACTTGATTCAAGAACTCCGTCGCAGGAATCTCAAACTGGAGTTGAGATTTGTCTGAGACTTGGAAGTAGGGATGCAGCCCCGTTGAAAACGGCATGACTTCTGCCGATCGATTTGTATAACGCTGCTGCAAGATTAACGAATTGCCCTGCAGCCGGTAGGTAAAAGACAGCTGAAAGTCGAATGGGTAGTGCGGCAGGGTGCGATCGCTGCTGTTCAACACCAGGGTGATGCTGACTCCAGCCTGAGTGCTTTCATCGACTACTTCCCAGGGCAACTCTCGGGCAAAGCCATGCTGCCGCAGCGTATAGAGCTGCCCTTGATGGGTGTAGGTATTGTTGGGCAAATTGCCACAAATGGGAAACAGAATGGGAATGCCACCCCGCACCGATAGCTCTGGATTGGCAAACCGTTCTGCATCCAAGTAAAGCAATTCTCTGTCGCCTACCTGCCAGCGGGTGATGATTCCACCTCGTTCTGGCACAACCTCTAGGCGGGACGCTGCATCGGTGAGGATGTAGGTTTTATATTGCTGTTGTTCAGTAGCGATCGAAGGCATAAGCAAGCAGAGGGGCGAGAGGTCATCGTCAAACACACCTATTATGACCTCTCATCCTTCATCCTTCATCCCTTGAAAGACGACTCGTTATGGCTTCGGGCTGGGATAGCTGACAAACGGATCGGTGGGTGGCAGGTCTGAGTCTGGCGCAGTTGGCAGCGAAACGCGTAACCGGGCATCCAGCGTTAGGGGCGATCGCAGCGGATGGTCAAACAAGCTAGAAGCCTGCTGCAGATACTCGGTGATCTTGGCAGCTACCTCACCTGTGGCGATCGCTGCCTGATTTTGCTGCACCTGGATTGGCAAAAATTCAACCTGCATGTTGCGCTGCTGCAGCGTCACCTTGAGGGCTGCCGTGCTGTAGGTGCTGGCGCTATCGTTGGGTTCATTAATGTCATCGCCCAACGAGTAGACAATGGCGCGTCCTCCATACATCTCTGCCCCCTGCATGATCTGTGGCGCATAGCCCACCACCAGATCTGCCCCATGATCGATCGCCGCATGCGCTAAGGTAATTTGCGACTCTTCTGGAGATGCCCGCACCACTTTATTCCAGTGATAGCTAACGATCACCCAATCCACCTGATCGCGGATGGCTTTAATATCCGCCTCAATTTGGGAATTGATAGCAGGATTCAACCCAGCTGCCCGATCGCTGGCTGGATTTAAGTCAGAGTCGGCATAGCCCAGAATGGCAATCTTCTCGCCTTTAATCTCAAAGATCTGCGGCCGCCGGGCTGCTTGGCTGTTCTGCCCTGCACCAATCGGATAAATAGCCTTTTGGCTTAGCGCATTCAGCGTTTGCGGCAAGGCTCCGTCGGTGGTCAGCGGCTGAGCTGCCAAATTGACCACATCTACTCCATGTTTCACTAACTCATCGAGCGTGGTGGCATGTGCTGCCGGTATGGACTCAGCCGCATCTGTAGAATCGGCCTTTACACTATCGCTGATGTAACTTGCTGAACTGACTAGCATGCCTGCACTATCTTGAACAGCCGTGTTGGAGCTAGTCCCAGACTCAGCTAAATTAGACGGAGCAAGCGTGGTGGCATCCGTTGGGTTGGTTTTAGCCGCCACCGTCTTGATCTCGGGTTGGATTTCTGGAGCCGGACTGCCCACAGGGCTGGCGCTTGTAGTCACGCCGGAGGCGTTGGGACTGGGAGCCGCTAGCGGATTGTCGAGATTGCTCATCAGCAGATCGGACTGCTGGTAAACAGCCAGACTAGAGGTTTGACCCAGCGCTGCATTGCTCGCAAACACCAGGGTGACTGCTGGATCGGCAGGATTTTGTACGGCTTGTTTAATCACCGGAACGGACTCCAGTGATGCCTTGACGGTGCCGGATTGGTCAACATGGGGTTTCGGCGGATCGGTCAGGAAGGCCTCGCCTAGCCCTGCCGATGGCGTGCCGATCTGTTGGCTGATTACCTGGAGTCCACAGCCTATGGCTACCGTAGTAACCGCAAATCCACTCACTAGCAAAGTTTGGACTTCCGGCGGTTTGGACTTGAACCAGCGCTGCGATCGCCAAACGGCTCTCCCCATCCCGGCTTTAGCATCCTCAACCTGATCCAGCCCTCTGGCTGTCCAATCTTGCAGCAACGCCTGCATCTGGACAGCAGGGCGAGCAGGCTGCACCCGTTTACCCCGCTTGGGAGGAGCCGACTTTTTCCTCAACGCTTGAGGGCCCGCCTGCTGTGCCGGTTGGGGCTGGGTTGTGGGGATCGGTCGGGGTGTGAATTGAATAGAGTTAAACCCTGGAGCAGCCGTGGGGCGGGTTTGCCCGGCAGTTGCAGTCGCCACTTCGCTAGCAGGTCGGCTAACGGGTGGAGTGGGTTGCACCGGAAAGCGAATCGGCACCGATCGCTCCCAGAGCAACTCAGTCGCGCCAACCGGCTGAGCGGTAATTCGCAGTTCGCGGATCAGCTCGGAATTCAGCTCTAGGAATTGCTGATGGATGAAGTGAACCAGGCGATTGCAGTCAGGCAACCGATGACAAACTACCCGAATTAATAAACTGCCGGGCTGTTCTGGAATCACTTGCGCACACAGCCCTTGCGGCACAAGGTAGCGATTCAGCCAAAACGTGATCGCCCGCAAATTTCCCATTTGCGCCAGCTTCACCACTGAAGATTCCCACGAACTCTCTAAATTAGCCATTCACTTTCTCTCCTCCCACTCCATCAGCGATCGCGTCCTCCTTGCGGAAGCCAACACCTTATTTAAGCCAACCTAGACGGCACTCTGTTCCGTCTCTTGCGAACGCAGCTTCTAATCCTGGCATCCTAGAAACCAGTCAGTTGATTCTTGCAGTGCAACAACCAGCCCGGAAGCTCAATTGATGTCATGCCCAGAGACGATCAGCGCCGAAAAACGCTAGTTCCAGATAATACTAGCTCCAGATGATAAATTTGCTCTAAGAAAATTGGCAATTGCCCAATTGTTTTGACAATGGCATCTGCAGCTTGATCTGAAAGGCTGATGGAATGAGTGTCTCGCCCGTCTGGATGAAGCAACTTGCTGCCCGACGGCAAATCATGGGGCAGCAAGCTGTCTGCTCCACGCCACATCACACGCCACATCAAATGTTTCGATGGTAAATGTTGCACATCGTGTTTTTACGGGCTTACTTTATCTTGACGGCATCTTGACGGCATCTTGATAATCTTGGCAGCGGCAGTCCCTCCGGATAGAGGCGTTAAGAGACTTGTAGGCATCCGAGCATCCCATGTTTAGCAAGGGCGGCTCTGCTCCTCTCTAGTCCAAAAATTGGGTTTTTAGATAAATGCAGCTCCCTAAGAGTTGGATGTGATCTATATCACAACTTAAGTAGTTCTAAATCACAAGTTTCACCTGATCTAGATCAACAGGTTGGTAGGCATAATCCCTCACACTGGAGGATGTCTGATTGTTAATCTTTTTTGCCCTCAATTCTCAGGACGCCTTCAATGATTCAACGCCTCGTGCAATCTGCTTTCCAAACGGGTTGTCTCAGCGTGGCATCCGAAGCCTTAATTCGCCAGGTTTTAGCGATGCAGGGCTGTCAATATAGCGATTTGGCTGCATTACAGCAGCTAGAGCAAGCCATTGAGTCGGGACAAATTCAGCGAGAATCTAGCAGCAAAACCCCATTCGCCTCCTTCAAAACGAGCTGTCACCCATCTACTTCCGAAAAATTGGCTTCTGTAGAATAGAAGACAGTATGGGCGAGGCGCTTTATCCTAGTTAAGGCATGGATTCACCCAATCCCTAACTTGCCATGACTCTGGAGCCAAACGCTTCTCAACCTTCTAGCAATCTGTCTAATTCCTCTGATCAGGGTGTTTCTCCTGGAAGTTTCCCTTCATCAGCTGAATTATCAGCAGCCGACGCCAACGCTCTGAAAAAGCAAGCTGCATCGGCGCTTAGCCACATTCCTTCCGAGATACCCAGCTCTCTGGCTTCGGCATCCCCTTCGGTTGTGGCAGCAGCTCCTTCCGCTTTGACCCGGATGCGTAAACCTACAGGAATCCAGCCAGCGATCGTTGGCTGGATTATTGTTGTGGCGATCGCCCTGACGATTCTGGGACTGGCGCTGGGCAGCTTTTGGCTAGGATTTGCCGGATCAGTCGTGGCGTTGGTGATCTCGTTGCAGGTGATCTGGGGCGGTGTTCGGGGTGCCGTCATGGAACTGCTTTCACCCCAGCAGCGGCTGTTTAGCGTCAGCCTTGTAGGTCTACTCGTGGCGGTGATTGGCTTGCTGCAAGTCAGTGGGGCTACCCCACGTTTGGGTGCATGGTACCTGGGGCTGAACTGGGATGCGATCGGTGCAACTGGCGAGGTGATTGGTGCAGTCGGGCAAATTTTGATCGCCATCCTGGCGGTCTATGTGGCGTGGCGGCAATATGTGATTGGCAAAGACCTGACAATCCAGCAAAACTTGATTACGCAGCAGCAGACAATCGATTCCTACTTTCAAGGTATTTCTGATCTGGTGCTGGATGAGGAAGGCTTGCTGGAAGATTTGCCGTTGGAGCGAGCGATCGCCGCTGGACGCACTGCCGCGATTCTGAGCAGTATTGATGCCAACGGTAAAGCCAAAGTGTTGCGCTTCCTGTCGCGATCGCGCCTGCTGACCCCATTAAGACGCGATAGCCGCCTGGGGCGGGCCATTCTGGATGGGGCGGGCGGCTACTCTGAAGATCGGGTGGCAGGCACTAAGGTGATTGACCTGGGCGTGATGCTGGCCAATGCAGATTTATCAGGGACAGACTTGCGCTGGGCCGATCTTAGCGAGATTAATTTAATCTATGCCAATCTCACCCGCTGCGATTTGGTCAAGACCAATTTTGTCCGGACGATCCTCTGCGAGGCCTGTTTGGCAGAATCCGATCTGATGGGCACCCGCCTGTTTTTTGGATCGCCTGAAACGGCGACGCCTCGCACCCGAGCCGATATTCCTAACTACGCGACGGGAGCCTTCACGGGAGCGGTGGTCGAAGATGCTGATTTTACCGACGTTAAACGCATGTCGGAAGAACAACGCTACTACTGCTGCGCTTGGGGCGGTTCTGCCACCCGGGCCACTATCCCCGGCGGCTGTGAAGGCATCCCAAACTTGTTGGGTCGGTGATGCTGTTAGCGCTTTAGCTCTTGTAGGTTGGAGTGTTCTTCTAAATAATCCAGCAGGTTGAGGAAATCGGCTTTGGGGAGGCAGCGACCGCCTACTGGATTAAAGGCTAGCTGATAGCGATCGCCACTATAGATGTGATAGCCCCAGTAAAAAAGCTGCTTGCTGTTGCGAATGGCGACCGCTTCAGGATCGATGAATCTAAATCGTTCGTCTTCCTGAGAAAGTTCAGCAAAATATCGTTGATACTCTTCCTTGAGGACACGGCTCCGATTGCTTTCATCATCAAAATAATTGTTGATCAAGATGAACAAATAAGCCGATTGATTCACCTGCCGGATCGCTTCAATCGTGCGTTTGATCACATGCCCATTTTTGTTTAATCCTAGAGGATTCAATGTGGTGGGAATGATGCAGTAGGAGAATTTTTTGATCAACTCCACAGGATTGGCTTCTAAGACGGGGGAGCAATCGCACACGACGACATTAACATCGGGAGGATGGCGATCGTCCCATTCGTCAATGCCATAGACGGTGACGGTATTGCCAGGCTTATGGGGGGTTCCTGGCAGTTTGATGCCTTCTCCCAGGAGCGTAGTGAGATTTTTTTGCGGGTCTAAATCAATCAAGGCGGCATCATAGCCTGACAGGGCAAATGCCCCGGCCAAATGGGCGCTGATCGTCGTTTTTCCCACTCCTCCCTTACAGGTAAAAACGCCTAAATAAGTCAGGTCACGCTGTGGGGGGTCAGTATCAATTTCATCCCCCGTAATCCGAATAACTTTGCCATCGCGGTAGCTAGCCAGCTGCACTTTATCGTGATTGGCTTGCTTAAAGTAAGTTAGGGCAGAACGGGTGTAGCCGCTCGAAGTAATTAAAAACCCTTTGGTAAATCGATGGGCAATCGGCAGTTCTAAAAAGTCAAAAAACTTTTCAATCTGCGGCACCTTGATCGGAGCCCGATAATTTTTGAGCTGAATGGCCACAACATCACTGCCGCGAATAGCTTCGATATCATACCCTTTGGTATTGGCAGGGGGCATTTTTACCGCCCATCCGGACTTGGCTAGCAGCAACATGATAGCTTGTTCAAAATCGTCTGAATGGGCAAAGCCAGCCATAGTTTGGATCAACGCATCTTCACTAAAACGAAAGCCGCTTAATACAACAGATGAATCGGTGATGTTCTGGATCTGTAGCCATCTTCAATCCGTCATGAGCAACCCAATTGGGGTTTGGAGACTCCGTCTCTCAGGCGGAGGCACTGCCCTCGCCACCCCCTGTCCACCACTGATTTGGGATGGTCATCGGGGTTGCCTGTTTTAAACGGTTTGCTAGGCGAACGGTTCAAAACACTCAATAACAGAAAGGTCGGGACTATCCAGCTGCATCCTGGTGTTCTATCAAGAATTTTTGTCAGGTCTTTGACCCTACAAAAAATTCTTAAGGTTGGTTTTTAAGGATGGGTTGCCCGACCCTTAAAAAAAGACAGACCACTAGATGCCTGAGTATATAGTATTCAATTCAAGATGGAACAAGTTTCCTCAGGATTTTCAGTAGGATGTTCAGTTTAATTAAATGGGGATTGGGAAACGCTACTCCTGTACGCCAATCCTGGATTTGATGGAGTCCATGATCCTAGTAGACCTCGGTTTCAATCCAGCGATCGTTTGGAGTGTGAGCGTCTCGCTCACGCAGGCAAGATGCCCGCACTAGGGTCGCTCGATTTCCGCCATCTCGTACTAGTCCTTGCTGAATCGCGGAATGAATTTGCAAACCGTCAATTTCGCTGTACAGTCCCACCGGAGAGGCGGTTTGCGAATTTGCCTACCCCAGCGTTTCGCGAAATTTCTCTACCCAATTCAGGATGAATTTTTTGATTTTGCCAAATTTGTCGGAACTAATCCTTTTGGTCGGTGTCATTAGACCCAACTAGCACAAGGCATTGGAAAAGGACGCAACCCTGCTCCTGGCTTTGCTTTGCTCATACATTGCTTATGGCTATGCTTACGGCTATCAGGAGGATTTATGGCGCATGATTTCGTAGTAGCGGGGCAGTCTCAAAATCCCTCGCTTACACCACCCCATCTACGGATACAAGCGAATCAGAGTCATTTCCAGAATCCACTCAACAAATCTAAGTCCCTGCTAGGACAGAATTCAAAAACGCGCAGCAGTTCCAGCAACTCTACCGGTTCTCACCCATCCAGCCAGAGCCGCTTTCAGTTTTTGCGCTTGGGTAGCTCTAATTCAAGCTCTAATTCAAGCTCTATGCTGGATACCCAGGTGCAGTCGCTCAACGGCTCATCCAATTTCATTAAAAATACGTTGGATAGCGCTCAAAATATTGGAGATTTTAGCGGCAAGTCGCGCTATAGCTGGAGCGATGCGCTGGATGCCAACAACTCGGATGATTTTTTTAAGTTCAGCCTGTCCAATCGAGGTAAGGTGAATTTTTCGTTGGACAATGTGCAAGGAGCCGTTACCCTGCGGTTGCTGAAAGGCAACGGTACAGCAATTAAGCAATCGACCGGCAACGCCATCAGCAGCAGCCTGCGATCGGGCACTTATTATGTGCAGGTTTCCTCAGACAGTGATGCTAACTATTCCCTGAATATGAAGGGATTAGGCTTTGCTAATGATGCGGGAGCTACCCCTCGAACCGCATTAGATTCAGGCGATCTCTCGCGCACCAATCGGACGTTTCGCCGGATGATTGGGGCTAAAGATGCAGTGGATGTGTACCGCTTTGACTTGACTGAGAAAAGCAAAGTGGAGCTAGCTTTGGGCAATTTGCGCAAGGATGCCAGCCTGCAGCTGCTAGATAGCAACGGCAACGAGATCGCCCTATCGGACAGCCAGGGCAACACAGGCGAGTCTATCAACCAACAGTTGGATGTGGGCACGTACTATGTGAAGGTGAAAACGGCTGCTAAAACCCCAATGCGCTACACCCTTGAGATGAAGACCGGGGTGGTGAGTTCGAATACCTCTGGTTCAGGCAGTTCTAGTGGTTCAGGCAGTTCTAGTGGTTCAGGCAGCTCTAGTGGTTCAGGTAGCTCTGGTGGTTCAGGTAGCTCTGGTAGTTCAGGCAGCGGTTCTTCGGGGGGAGGTATCGGTAGTAGTAGCGATCGCCCTATCCTCCGCCTCTCCAAAACAAGTGCCAAAACCCCGGCTGGTTTAGTTCAGCTCCAGCTCCAGCTGGTTCAGGGCAATAAGGTGCTTGATCAAGTGGCGGCTGTCTCAGGCATACCCGGCAAGCAGAGTTTCCGTTTGCCCAGCCAGAGTCAGTCAGGATCGATGGAACCGTTGCCCGAAGGAAAGTGGAGCTTAGGTGCACCGGAATGGGCTGACAACATTAAGGGTGATTTTAATGCTTCTTGGGGGGAGGGCTTGGGCCCAGTTTGGGTGAGTGTGAACCCCCTGATGAGTACCCAGCGATCGGATATTGGGATTCATCTAGATAGCAACGCTAGCTATTCGCCAGGAACATCGGGATGTATTGGCGTCACCAGCAAAAGTGATTTGCAAAAGGTTGTGAGCTGGTTTGATAATTCTCTAGCTCCTAAAACAGTAGTCGTAGATTGGGGATTAGGCTCGGTCATGTCTTAGTGTCTGGTGATATTTTAGAAACGCGCGCGGATCAAGGCTTCTAAAACAGCTCCCACTGAATCAAGCGCTTGTTGCTATTAGTAAATTTTGGGTGAACAGGCATGGGTGAACAGCAATGGAATTGCTGTTCACCAACTCCCCAGTGGGTGTTCGGGTAACGCTTCAACATGAGTCGTTTGCTGATAAATTTGAAAACCTCGG
>DATNOY010000700.1:0-3824 GCA_036703495.1 Coleofasciculaceae cyanobacterium | reverse complement strand
TGGGCGATCGACAGCCCAAAGGCTCCAATGCCTAAGGCCCGTCGGTAGCGCAAAGGAGCAGCCCAAAATCGACTGATGGGGCGAGCAGCCAGAGCGAGCAATAAGCAAATCAGGGCGGCATGTCCGGTATAGTCCACCATCGTATCGCCGGTGCGAAATAGGGTAAGAATGCCGATGAACAGCGTAATCCAGCCGCCCATACGAAACATCTGACTGCGGCGATCGGCACTCACCCGTGAGGTAAATACCCCTACTCCCAGCATCATCGGCAGTGTTCCTAGTCCAAACGCCAGCATCGTTGCACCGCCATGCCAGAAATTTAGTGTTTCTGCTGCTTTAAGCTGTGCGGTGTACAAAAATCCGCAGGGAATCAGCCCCCAGAGAACGCCTAGCAGCAGCGGTGTCCACCAGCGCTGCTGCAACGATAGCTTGACCATCCCACTGCCTAAACGCTGATGCAGTTTGTCTGGAGCCAATGGATGCAGAAACGGCAGGCGAGGCAATAGCCCAGGGCTGATCTGAGCTAGACCAAACCCAATCAGCAGCAATCCTGTCAAGATTGCCATACCTCGCCGTAAGCCGCTACCCACACCTGCCATTTGTCCCCCAGCAATCAGGACAGAGCCGATCGCCCCAATCCCGATGCCTACCAGGGCATAGCTGAGAATCCGTCCTACATTGAGCAGCAAATGAAAAGAGATCTGTTGCCAGGCGATCGCTTGCTTGGGTCGCTCAGCGGCAGCTTGGGAAGCAGCCTGGGAAAGAGAAAATGCTGCTGTAATGGGGCCGCACATGCCGGCACAGTGTCCGAAGCTTCCCAGAAATCCCAGGCTCGCAATCAATAGCAAATCCAGCATGGTTAAAATAAGGAACTTGAGCCAGAACGGATCAACTTTAAAGTCCTAAATCGTTTACAGATCTCTATTATCTTGCCGCAGGCGTTGATCTTTGCAACCGCCCAGATCAGCTACCCGATCGCCTCTCGTGTTCCTTGAATTTTTTGCAGTAAATCAAGCGTTTTCTGGTAAGCCAACATCCGTCCCTGGTTACAGAAACAATTGGCTGCTTGCTGCAGATCGGCGATCGCGTCTTGCTGTTCACCCCGCCCATGCCGGATTAACCCCCGGCTGAGATAGGCTTGAGCGTTATCCGGGTCACTCTGCAACACTTGGGAAAAATCGCTGAGGGCAGCGATGTCATTGCCCAGCTGGTGATAGGCACAGCCCCGGTTATAGTAAGCGCGATGATTAGGATGAAACTGAATCGCTTGTGTGAAATCGGCAATGGCCTGCTGCTGCTGCTCTAACAAGAGCTGTGCCAATCCGCGATCGGTATAGATTTCTGCTTGGGCAGCCCGATCGAGGGGAGAGGTTTGTCTTAAGGCTGCTCCATAATCAACGATCGCCTCCCGATAAGCCGCCAGCTCTGTCTGCGCTAACCCGCGATTGTAGTAGGCACGGTAGTCATGCGGCTTGAGCTGTAAAAGCTGGCTAAAATCTGCAACCGCCTCAGCAGATTGTCCAGCCCGATGGTGGGCTAACCCCCGATTGAGATAAGCCTCTGTATCGGCGGGGTTGAGCTGCAAAGCTTGGTCACAATCCGCGATCGCTGCAGCATAGTTTTCTAGATAAATCTGAGTCAGACAACGATTGCTATAGGCAGCTGCAAGTCCTGCATCTTGCTGAATAGACTGGCTAAAGTTTGCCGCTGCTACCGGATAGTTACCCAATTCAAACGCAGTGATCCCTAGCCGCAAGAAGGTTTGGGCCCTATCAGAGGGAACAACATCAGCCATCGCTGGGGCGATCGACAGTCCCATCACAGTTAGCCAAAGACTCAGGGCGGCAACCCATCGCTGAAAAAAGTGCTTCATGGCAAGTCTCGCTTAAATAACGCTTCACCAACCCTTCTCTGACTGATCTAAAACATAGGCGGATACATCTTCAATCTCTTGATCACTCAGGCGTCCTTTGAAAGCGGGCATAGCATTCTTACCGTTGGTCACTTGAGACTGAATGGCATCCAGGGACGCCATTTCATATTTTGCTAAAGCATCTGGCTTCAGCGTTTTCTGAGCGTTGACCACGTTGCCTCCTCCCAAATGACAGGCTGCACAGTTGGTGCTGAAGACTTTGGCCCCACGGGCAAGATCTCCAGCAACCGCCGGACTGCTGAACAAAAAGCTGAACAAAAAGCTGATGGCACTCCCTAGGGCGATCGCAAATCGTTTTTTCATGAACGGCATGGTTTCCTCCACATCGAGCAATTTTCAAATGAGCCAAGTCCAGATGATGGTTTGAAAGCTTCGCTCCGCGAGGCTTTCAAACCATCATCTGGTTTTAGCCGAGTGCACATCGCTCTAATTCAGAACACAGATTCAGGCTGGATATGCTGGACATGCTGTTGCTTCATAACAGCAACCCGATCTAGTTTCAGCAGCTTTTTCTCAGCCGTCAAAAGACACCCCGTCAAACATGAAAAATTGTAAAGCGAGGCATCCCTACACTTGCGCCAACTACACTTGCGCTAAACTGCCTTTATCGCTATTTACGCCAGAAACTTATGGCTCCTTTGCCCCATCATTCACCGAAACAGCTGTCTCTGGGGCCGCTAGAAGCTGAAATCTTGGCAATTCTTTGGGTGCTGGGTTCTGCAACGGTGAAAGATATTCACGATCGCATTCTCAGCGATCCCGATCGCGAACTTGCCTATGCTTCCGTCACCACCGTTTTGCACCGTTTAGAACAAAAAGGTTGGCTGACTTGCAATAAGCAAGATCGTGCCTTTCAGTGGCAACCGCTGGTTTCCCAACAGGAAGCTCAAGTGCTGCAGGCCCATGATCAATTACAAAAGTTTTTGGCAGTCGGCAATCCGGATGTGATTGCTGCGTTTGCCGATGACCTAGATCGCGCCAGTGCTGACAAGCTAGAGGCGATCGCCCAGCGGCTCAAGGCTGCCCGTCAAGCCAGGGAGGATGAGACATGCACCTAACGTTAATTCTACTAGCCGGGACTCTGGCAGGGCTGGTACGAGTCATTGGCTCACGGGCTGTACAAGCTAACCCCTGGGCAATGCGCTGGCAGCAAACTGTGTTGGCTTTCTTACTACCGCCGCTGCTGCTGCTCATGACCGCCATAGCCGTACTCTGCATGGGCACCCAAGGACAAATGCTGGGACTCCCTGTAGGTTGGATTGGCTACTTGTTAGCGCTGGGCTTTTTGGGCGTTGCCATTGGCTGGCTGCTGCGATTGTCCTGGTTAGGGTGGCGATCGCTCCAGCATGTCCAAACCTATCCAGTCGTGGCAGTCCAAGGGGCGATTGGGCGCATCTTAGATACGGCTCAGCTATTTGCCGCCCAAGTCGGGTTCTGGCAGTCCCAACTCGTGATTAGTCAAGGCTTGCTCGATCGGTTGACTACAGAACAGCTGGAAGCCGTTCTCACCCATGAACAGGCCCATGTCTACTACCGCGATACTTTCTGGTTTTTCTGGATGGGCTGGCTGCGATCTTTCACAGTCTGGTTGCCCAACACTGAGGCGCTTTGGCAAGAGTTGCTGCTGCTGCGAGAACTGCGGGCCGACCAATGGGCTGCTCAAACCGTTGATCCGCTGCTCTTGGCCGAGTCGCTGTTGCTGACTGTCCAGGATGCCGCTGCTGCCCCCGACCTGGGTGCGGCGTTTAGTGCTGTTGCTCCCCTCGGCCGTTTAGAAGAACGCATAGAGGCACTGCTGGCACCCCCTGAGCCTTCTCCATTTAAGGGACTCTCATCCCTAGGACTAGCGATTGCGCTGATGCCACTACTCACGGTTTTGTTCCATCGCTAG
>DATNOY010000699.1:0-7720 GCA_036703495.1 Coleofasciculaceae cyanobacterium | reverse complement strand
ATTTATCCCTGGCAAGTTGACGATGGATTTGAGCCTGTGGCAGCAGATGATTCCTCCAGATAATCAACCCTGGGTGCTGGAACAGCCCAAGGCACACTTACCCGATAGCTCTGTTAGCTATGCTTTTTCGCTCATCCCCAGCAAGACGACCTGCAACCGATCCAGCGTAGCGGCGATCATCCCCTGAGTCTCATCAATGATATTCTGGATCTATCCAAAATTGAAGCAGAACACTGCACTTTAGAAGCAGCCGGATTTGACTTAATTTCCCTGCTGCATAGCCTTCGCACCATGATGAGCGAACGAGCAAAGTCTAAGCGACTGCAGCTTGAATTTGACATTGCTCCAGAGGTGCCTCAATTTGTCATTGCAGATGAACAAAAATCACGCCAGATCCTTCTCAATATTGCCCTGACGATCGCTGTTCTAGCATTACAGCTTCCACCAGAGTTCGCCGCGCTAGGCATCCAGTTGACGGAACTCGCCGATCAGTTTCAGTCTGAGCAGATTCTTCAATGGCTTCATCATGGCGCTTTTTTCTAAATTCCTCAACGGCACTCCCCGCTTAACACTCAAACCTCACTAGTTTTAAGATGAACTCTTCAATGACTCCGGAACTGAGATCCTTGGTCAATAACTTCCCGTGGGAGGCGATCGCCTCCCTTGCTCAAATTTAGGGGGAAACATGACTACTCCACTCCCACCCAGCACTGCAACCAATATCTTGATTGTGGATGATAACGCCGACAATCTCCGGCTATTAGCCAAGATGTTAGAGACTCAGGGGTATGTTGTTCGCAAATCATTAAGTGGCAGAATGGCGCTTCAAGCGGTTCATTGTGATCCACCTGATCTCATTTTGTTGGATATCACTATGCCAGAAATGAACGGCTATGAAGTATGTCAGCAGTTAAAGGCATCTGAAGCAACTGCAGATGTTCCAATTATTTTTATCAGTGCGATCGATTGCATTGATGACAAAGTTCGAGCCTTTGAAATAGGTGGGCAAGACTACATCACCAAACCCTTTCAAGAACTGGAAGTGCTGATGAGAGTCAAAAATCAATTACTGATTCAACAGCAACGTCAACAGCTTATTGAGCAAAATCAACGTTTGGTGCAGGAAATTGAAGAACGGCTGAAGGCTGAAGCAGAGGTAAAACAGTTATCTTTGACAGATGAATTAACAGGGCTTTGCAACCGAAGGGGGTTCTTTGTGTTAGCAGAACAGCAGCTAAAAATGGCGCGACGTACCCAAACCTCTTGCTGCCTCTTATTTGCTGACCTAGATGGCTTGAAGCAAATTAACGACGCTTTAGGGCACGAAATTGGCGATCGAACAATCGTTGATGCAGCTCAAATCCTGATGCAAACGCTTCGGGATGCAGATATTATTGCTCGGCTTGGAGGAGATGAATTTGTAGCCTTGATCCCTACTAGTTCCGACACTTCAGATGAACTTCATAGTCGATTGCAAGCCAATATCGATCAATTGAATCAAACATACGCCGACTCAGGAAATTGTGCCTATCAGCTGTCTATGAGTGTCGGAATTCAGTTTTGTGCTACGACGAATGATATTTCACTAGAAGACTTGCTAGCACAAGCTGATAAACTAATGTATGAACACAAGCGCCTCAAGCGTTCTCAAATTTATCCTTCTCCTCTCAACAGATAGATTCTTAAAAAAGAACGGATCTAGGAATAAAAAAGATACTAAGATTTCTTATTCATCGAATTTTTTAAGAACAGATATGTTAACAATTTAAACATCGAAACTAAACATCGCAAATTGATATTTTGGTCGTGGATGATATTCCAGGCAATTTACGACCCATAGCCAAAACCATCGAATCTCAAGATCAGATTATTCGTCAAGCGCTAGATGGCTCACTAGCACTTGCTTCCAAAAACTTCACTGTACGGATCTAAGCGGGCGAGGGTAATCGAAACCCTATCATTAGCTTGGAAGGCTAAGGTTTTACCACTAAACTACGCCCGCAAGAGCATTGCTGCCGAATGAATCAAACCTATACTAGCGTAGCACACATTTTTGCAGATGGCATCTATTTTAGTGAGCCGAGGGAGCCAAACGAATGCCGCTACTGGTAAGCTGAGTTGTCCAAATGCCCAGATCGGGGTCGGGCAGCAAGACTTGCAGCTGTTGCTTTACCTGTTCAGCTTGGGCTGAAGTCTCCACCAGGGCAAAGACGGTAGAGCCGGAACCCGACATCAGCACCCCCAGCGGATTCATCTGTGCCAGGGTTTGCCGCAAATGGGCAACTTTGGGATAAGCTGGCAGGACTACTTTTTCCAGGTCGTTGTACAAAAGTTGGCCAATGTGTTTACCATCTCGCTGCGCGATCGCTCCCACAATGGCTCCAGAATGCATCCGCTGCTGCCGACCAGCTTGCCCTTCTCGATCTGAAATATAGGAGCTACTAAACTGCTGGCGATAAGTTTTGTAGGCCCAGGGCGTAGAAACGCCAATGCTGCGATATTTTGCCAGCACCACATGAAGCGTATCCAGGCTTGGTAAAGGCGCGAGCTGTTCGCCTCGGCCCGTGGCGATCGCCGTTCCACCTGCCACACAAAAGGGAATATCTGATCCTAGCTGCGCTGCCAGGTCTTGAATTTCGGATTGAGTTAGCCCCAAACCCCACATTAAATCCATGCCCACCAGCACGGCAGCGGCATTGGCCGAACCGCCTGCCAATCCTGCACCCATAGGAATCTGTTTCTCTAAGCGAATATCGACTCCGCCCAGCTTGCGGTAAGCCTCTGGAAATTGCTGCGCCATTAGTGCAGCTGCCCGATAGGCCAGATTACTTTCATCGGTAGGCACTTGTGGATCGGTGCATTGCACCCGCATGTAGTCCGTGCCATTGGCCCGCAGATCAACGCGATCGGCTAAGGCAATGCTTTGGAGAATCATGGCAAGTTCGTGGTATCCATCAGGGCGATCGCCAATAATTTCCAGGTAGAGGTTGATTTTAGCTGGGGCGATCAAGGAGTAGGTGTGCATTGGGTCAAGATGGAGGATGAAACAGGGCGGAGTACCAGAACTTGGGCACTGGCTCCTCAGGATGCAGACACAGGTTCTTCATTCAGCTTATTACTCAATGCCACCCAATTGGCAATGCTCAAATCTTCGGCGCGAGCTTGAGGATTGATATGCAGAGACTCTAGCAAGACCGTCAGGCGATCGCGATCGACCACACTTTGCAAATTATTGCGCAGCATTTTACGTTTGGTGGCAAACCCTAGCTTGACCAGGGTATCGAGCTGGCGCGGCTGCAGTGCCAGGATCTCAGGCAAACGCGGGATCAACCGAACGACGGCAGAATCCACTTTGGGCGGCGGTTGGAAGGCTTGAGCCGGAACGGTACAAATCCACTGACATTCCGCTAGATATTGCACCCGCACGGTGAGCGCACCAAAGGCTCTAGAGCTAGGTTTGGCGCAGAGGCGCTCTGCAACTTCTTTTTGCAACAGCAGCACAATGCTATCCAGCGGTTCGGGGTTGGGTTGGGCGATCGTTCCCAGCAGTTTCTCTAGGATAGGCCCAGTAATGTTGTAGGGAATGTTGGCAACCACCTTATTAGGGTGCTGAAAGTTAGGAAAAGCGGACAACAGCGGGGGCAGATCGATCGACAGAAAATCTCCTTCTAGCAGCAAAAAGTTTTCTGTCTTTCCCATTTTTTGAACTAGCAGCTTGCAAAGATCGCGATCGATCTCCACCGCGACAACCGACTGCACTCGGGGCAACAGCTGGCGGGTGAGGATACCCGTGCCTGGGCCAATTTCTAAAAGGCGATCGGTTTTTTGGAGCTGGGCTGCATCCACGATCTGCGCCAAGGCAGTTTCGCTGCGCAGCCAATGCTGTCCGAATTGTTTACGAGTGCGGGTCATGAGAAAAGAATAAAGAAGCTGAAATTTGAGATTTGCGTTTGGCTGAGGTAAATATAGCTTTTCCCATACCGATCCAGCTCAGCAGATAGGGTGCGGGCGGAATCCCTGACGGGGAGCGCAGACTCCACGCTCAGCTCTTTAGACTTTAGAGGAGTGAGAAGGGGTATCTAGAGCTAAAAGAAGGGCAAAACACTACATTTTTAAGTTAACAGGTTTCAGTTAACAGGTTTCCAAAACTGCAACTGAATCTAGGTTGTTCATTTGAAGTGTCAAGATGAGAAACATCTGGAGGTTGATGAATGTCTATCGGGATGAGAAGAAAATTGAAAATTAAGCTGAGGAAAGCAGATTTTGTCTGAGGCAGGTGCTACTGATGAAATCAATGGACAATTTAAGGTGTAAAAGCGATCGCTATTTTTTATCTATCGCGACTGCCTTGAATCCATGACAAATTTTGTAACACTCATCTGCTCAAAAACAGCAATTTGCTAAATTTTGTGGGCTTAATTTTCAGCTTTATAGCTCAAATCTTACTCTGCAAGACAGCTTCAATTTTCAATAATTTTCAATCTATTGGTTTTGATGTGAGGAAACAGTTTCAATGAAATCAGCGTTATCGACTCGTCCCAATTGGTCTACCAAAAGCTGGCGCTATCTGTTGCCTCTGATGATTGGCATAGTTAGTTTAGCAGCCGCCCATCCTGCGTTTGCGGAGGCTGAGCAAATGTTGAGAACATTGACCGTCACTGGCATGGGTAAAGAATCCATTCCCACCACCTTGTCTCAAGTGCAGCTGGGGGTAGAGGTGCAGGGCAAGACGGCAGAAGAGGTACAGAAAGAAGCGGCTCAGCGATCGGCGGCTGTCGTGGAACTGCTGCGATCGCGCAACGTGAGCAAGCTCCAAACCACGGGCATTTCCCTTAATCCCACCTACGACTATACCGATGGCAAGCAGCGGTTGACAGGCTATACGGCGACCAACTCCGTCAGCTTCCGCATCCCGAATGGACAGGCTGGCACGCTAATCGATGATGCCGTGAAAGCAGGCGCAACCCGGATTGATGGCATCAGTTTTGCAGCCGAGGATGCGGCGATCGCTACTGCCCAGCAGCAAGCCATTCGCGAAGCCACCCAAGATGCTCAAAGTCAAGCCGAAGCGGCCCTGAGTGCTTTGGGGTTACAGCGAAAAGAAATTGTCAGTGTGCAGGTGAATGGTGCAACGCCTCCAACGCCCATTTTTGCCAATCCAAATGTGCGAGCCAGAATGACAGCCGAGGCGGCAGCCGCGCCAACGCCAGTCGTTGGAGGTGAGCAAGAAGTGCAGGCATCGGTAACGTTGCAAATCAGCTACTAATCCCTTGCGATGCCATCCTGCGGCAATGTAGCAAATAAAACGCTAATGCCGAGATTAAATCCGGCATAACACTGATTTGTAAACCGATGGCTTAACGATCGCTCAACCTTAGTTCTTTCAGGAAACTTTGCGCTACAAAGCTTCCTGAAAGAACACCTCCTTAGCCCGGCTCAAACCCCTTCCAGCTTACTATTGCTACCATAGAAGAGTCGAGCGAAATTGAGAGGGAGCCATGCGATTTTTACCTCGGTTTGGGCTTGGAGTTTCTACGGTCTTAGCATTAGGAATGTTGACTTCACCGTTAAGCTTGCGAAGTCAAGCAGTAGAGTTACGCGGTCAAATGTATTTCAACCATCCACCTACATTGGTAAATGCAACGACAACCGAACGGCGTACCACGGCCTCAGGCGCTACTTATTACTTCACCTTGAGTGTGCCAGAGGATGCAGGTGAACCGCTACAGCGCATCGCCATCGCTCAAAAGGATGGCTCTGATAGTTTTCGGATGGTTCAGTACCGAACAGATAATACTCGCGCCTTCATTGGCACTCCTCGCAAGCGGGGAGATGCCTTAGCCGTTGGTGAGACAACGTTTGATAGCAATACCCAAACTGTGACCGTGACTTTTGCAGAACCCGTTGCCCCAGGACAAACGGTAACTGTTGGGTTACGTCCGACCCGCAATCCGGTTGTAGACGGCATCTATCTATTTGGCGTAACGGCTTATCCGGCCGGAAACAACTCCTATGGGCAGTTTTTGGGATACGGACGGCTGAACTTTGACAGTTCAGACTCTGAGTCACCCTTCTTTTAATTAGCTTTTAATTAGGGTTATTAAAATCAGATAAACCAGATATGCCAAATTTTGACGGCGATCGCTCCTCAGTCAGGAGCGATTTTCCTAAGGATCACAAATTATTAAAACCGAGCTTTTTGGGTTTTATTAAATTCGCGTTCCCAGGAGGGCGGTTTTGGTCGCAGGGGGATGGCAACCCGATCGCTGCAGCTTCAAAATACATAGTATACTAATACTTAGCGTAGGAAGTAATTAAGCGTTATGGAATCCATGCTCTCTGAATCCAAGCCCCTGCAACGTTGGCAAGAAGTCAAAGCGCCTCATGGGATTGGCTACCGGATTAAGCTACTCTCACAGTTAATGGCACGGCAGTTTCAGGAGTATTTGGAACCGCATGGTCTCACGCCGTTTCATTGGGTTGTGCTGTGCTGCTTGTGGGAACAAGATGGCTTGGCCACTAGTGAATTGGGCGATCGCTTACGTCAAGTAGGCGGGACGCTCACTGGCGTGCTAGATCGGATGGAAGAGCGAGGCATTGTCCGGCGCGAACGCGATTTGCAAGACCGGCGCATTTGGCGAATTTGGTTAACTGAAGCCGGACATGAGCTAGAAGAAATCTTGCCCAACTATGCGACTCAGGTTTACGACCAGGCGTTTCAAGGGCGATCGGATGCAGAACGGCGATTGATGTCAGAATGGGTCGATCAAATGATTGCCAACCTTTCCTAAGGCGGGAATTGATCGAAGCTTTGTCCATCAACATCACCCTGTTAGGGGATAATTTTTTCCAAAAAACTACGTATTCTAAATAAACACGGTCGTAATAACTTGAGACAAGTGAAACCCATGGATAGCATCAACAAGAACCAAACTGATGGTCAGGTGAATGAGGCAACCAATGGTCATAGCAAAGTTGGACAAACTTCCGTGCTAGAGCCAGTGCCGGCAAAAGCGCTTGAACAAGTGCTGCGTGCGCCCCAAACTTCTGAGCCCGAAAGCAGCGATCAGTCCGTGGCTGAACCAGCCGCCGATCCAGCTGCGCCCGCATCCGGCAAAACCGCTGCACCTCGAAAAAATTCGGTGAAAAAAATCGCACTGGCGACTGCCCTGGGAGTAGGAGCCATTGCGGCTGGGACGTTTGGCTATCGCTGGTGGCAGTTCTCTTCAACCCATGAAACCACAGACAACGCTACAGTTTCAGGGCATGTTTACCAGATCAGCAGTCGGATTCCAGGAACGGTTAAGACGGTGCCTGTGGATGATAATCAGGCGGTTAAGCCAGGACAACTCCTCGTTCAGCTTGACCCCAGAGATTACCAAATGAAAGTGCAGCAGGCGCAGGCTGCGATCGCCGTGGCCCAACGTCAAGCTGAAGCCGCCCAAAATACGGTGACCTTGGCAGGCGCGAATACTCAAGCCAACACGACCGAAGCTCAAGGCAACCTGAGTAGTGCAGTTGCCTCGATCGCAACGGCTCAAGCCGCCGTTAACGAGGCTCAGTCGGGGGTGCCTGCGGCGCGGGCCCAGCTGGCTCAAGCCGAAGCTGACCTGCAAAAGGTGCAAGCCGACTATGCTCGCTACCAATCGCTGTACCAAGAAGGGGCAGTGGCTCAGCAGCAGTTGGATTCTGCTAGAGCAGCTTATAACGTGGCAGTTGC
>DATNOY010000698.1:0-2927 GCA_036703495.1 Coleofasciculaceae cyanobacterium | reverse complement strand
CTTCCAGGGCGCGCAAATGGGCAACAGCAGCAGTCCGGGTAAAGCAGCAGCTAGAGTCAGCCAAAAGAAGGGAGCCCAGCCGATTGCGGCCGCAATGCCACCAGCCGGAGCTACCAAAATATCTCGGCTGACTGCCATCAGGCTAGACAGCAAGGCAAACTGAGTTGCTGAAAAACTGGGATTACAGCAACTCATCAAAAAAGCCACGAAGGCAGCCGTTCCTAATCCAGCGCAAAAATTTTCAATATTAATCGTGATCACCATCAGCAGATAGTTCTGCCCAACTTGGGCTAGCACCAGATAGGCAAGGTTGCTGAGGGCTTGCAATCCGCCAAAAACCCACAATGCGCGATTGATGCCAATCCGGCTGAGCACAGCCCCGCCCGCCAGCGCTCCCACCAGAGTTGCCAGCAGCCCCATGCCGCCTTGAATGGCACCGATATCGGTTTGGGTAAAGCCCGTCTGAAGCAGGAAAGGCGTTGACATGTTGTTAACTAGCCCATCTCCAAACTTATAGAGGACGATGAATAGGAGAATTAGCGCTCCTCGGACAATGCCCGATCGCTGAAAAAACTCCTGGAAGGGCAACTTCACTGCCGCTAGCAGGGTTTCAGGGGGACGCACTTGCCGTTCTGGCTCGGGTGCCCACAAGGTAAAGCCAATACTGAGCGTCATCAGCCCGGCTAAATAGAGATAAACCACCGTCCAGGGCATGCGATCGGCCAAAATTAACGCCAGAGAACCCGTCACCAGCAGGGCCACCCGATAGCCCAACACTGTAATGGCCGCTCCTGCTCCCGTTTCTCGTTCCTCTAATACATCCACCCGATAGGCATCGAAAGCAATATCCTGACTGGCACTGAAAAAGGCAATCAACAGCGCATTCAGGGCCAAGAACTGGAGCGTTTTGCTCGGGTCTTGCAGCGACATAGCGGCGATCGCTAGCACCAACGCCACCTGCGTAATGACTAGCCAACCCCGTCTTCGTCCCAGAAACGGCGGCACGAAGCGATCGAGCAACGGCGACCAAAGAAACTTGAGGGAGTAGGGCAACGCCACTAAGCTAAAGAGCCCGATTGCCCCCAAGTTCACACCGGCTACCGTCATCCAGGCTTGCAGGGTTTTGCTCGTCAAAAAGAGTGGTAAGCCCGAGGCAAATCCTAACAACGATAGGGCTAAAATTTTGCGGCTTTGAAAGACCTGGAGCAACGATGACATACCACTAGATGCGATGGGGTCAAGAGGGCGATCGCACTTCGCCATCTTCTCATACTGTGGGATCTGCCTAGTGTGAGAGCTTTCGAGCACTTCTTCATAAAAGAAATTTAGGCTGGCCGCTTATTCCAGCTCCAGAATGACATTGCTGCCGCCCGCTCGAGCAATCATGATCACATCTAAGGTTGTTTTAGAGACTTTCCGCAGAACCAGCCTTGTCCCCACCCGATTAGCCGTTTGCGCCAGCTTAATTAAATCCGATGTCGATCGTTCTGCTTCAATTACAAGACTGCCGCCGGCTTCAATAATTTTCACTAAATCGCTGGTCGTTTTTTCCATGCTTTTACCTTAAAGCTGTCTTATGGAGGAATGCGTTTATGAATTTAGTCGATCGGCTGAAACATGCCTGGCGCTTAATTAAGTGTGAGTCACTTTTTAGAAGTCTCGCGGTACGAAGCTTCTAAAAAATAACGGTGGCTGATGCAATTGACAATTGCTGTAAGGTTTACCTAGCTTTCGGTTTAAGAGAGTCCCTAGAAAGGCTGTTGATCAGCGAAAATAGCGTCTTCCCCAAACGAAGCTACCGGAATCCTGGCATAGGCTGCCATCCATTTAAACAGGTCGGCTGTGGGGCGCGGTACCAATATTTTGGTAAACAAAATAATTGCAAAAAGATTGCCGCAGGGCAACATACCGCCAAAACCCAGGACAGATTTAATCTGGTAGGGAATGACAAACTCTGTTTGAGCAGGAATATGGCTACTTCCCAAGGCTTCCGGAACGTAGAAAACGTTGAAAGTTCGTCGTTCCATATCCAGCAAAACATCTGGATCAGGCTGCAACACTGTTTTTACCTCTAGCCCAAATTGCTGAATCAGCTGCGAGATCATGGGCGCACGGGCGATGAACTCCTCGTCGATTAGCGGGATGGCTTTGTGTCCTCCTGATGTTTGTCTAGAGTTCCAATTGAGGTGATCGCCTGCGGTTGCCAATAACGTCAGGCATTTGGTAGAAGGCGTGGCCTCACGGGCTCCCAAGATAGCATGGGTGGACTTTTGCAGCCCTTCATCTAATTCTCCATAGGGATGGGTTTTGAAGAAGCGCACGAGGGCACAAGCCCGCTGACCGGTTTCCCGCTCAACTAAATGGTCATAAAGATAACGAACCATACGGTTAGCCGTTTCTTCCATGTAGGTCGCACCCAAATTCATGTTACGGAGCGCGATCGCACAGGCCTGCAGATTTTCCGGCGTGAAATTTAGCAGATCATACATTGAGTCATCCTCTTCTAGTACGCCTCAGCATTGCGATCCGGCTTAAAAAGATACTTTTTTCTCAAAAAATCTCTAGTTTTAGCTGCATTAAGAAACTTCACCACAAATTTGGGATGCTTAACACTACTTAAGAGATTTAAAGCTTAAGCTTCCTCATCTTTCGACTCATTAGAGTCATGTCAGGATAATTTGTTCGTATAGTATAAATTTATGTTACAGAACAACCGCCATTTGGCTGATAAATTCCCTGTATAGTCGGCGTTAAAGCTTAATTTTTTGTTGTTCTATAGGGATAGATCTGCGATGAGTTCAGCGCAAATCCATCTTGAGCCAAGTCAAGTTGATTGAGGCGATCGCCCAATGGCTGCAGCGACATAGAATGCCTCTGTAGATTAGACTTAATCGGAAATAAGGTTTTCGGTTTGGAAATTGGTTTGT
>DATNOY010000697.1:0-5565 GCA_036703495.1 Coleofasciculaceae cyanobacterium | reverse complement strand
TCAGCAGCAATAGACCAATTACCATCAGGTCAAGGATGTAGGTATCCACGTCGGGAAACTTCCTCAGCTAAAACTCTTTCCAACCCTATCAGTCCTGCTCTAGGAGAAATTAAGCCTAAAGTCAGAATCCTGAGAACCCTGGGAGAGATTCCAGTCTGTCTGCTGATCTGCTCGTTGCCTTTCTATCTACTCATTTAGATGATTTTCTAAACTTGTCATTGATTTTTGGGCAGAGGGCGCGTTCTTTGCCCAAAAATCAATGACATGGTGGTGCTTCAAATATGTTGTTAATTTTCCAGAAAATTAACAACAGGTCTAGTGCATTACCCAATGACATAAACGACCTATTAGAAACACCACCTTAATTTGTTACTGAGCGTCATAAGTCTGCCCTGCGAGTCAGGGATTCTAATGGCCATATCTCTACGCTGTTCATAGCAGAGGAGCGATCGGGCAATCCGTATGGCTCCGCCAGCAGACTATGGCTGTTAATCAGCTGTTGTTAATTGCGTAAAGTCCAGAATATTTTTCGCACGCTTTGCAAAGCGAGGTGTGCAAAAAGTATCCTGGTTTGGATCAAGCGCAAAGCCCTATGTGGCTGGAGTACATTTGGCAGGTGCATTCAGCAAATCAAGCGTCCCGTAAAAAAACCGCCAAACTGATGTTGAAACCAGTTGGCGGCAGCATTGCACTGTATTCGTTGTCACCGAAAATCTTGCTAAGAAATGTATCTAATGTATCTGCCGATGCTTCTCCACAAAATTTTTAGGATTTCTTAAATTTTGACCAGCCGGCATACTGTGCCTTGCTGCCCAATGCTTCTTCAATCCGCAGCAGCTGATTGTACTTCGACAACCGTTCCCCCCGGCAGGGTGCGCCCGTTTTGATTTGTCCGGCTGCAGTTGCCACAGCCAGATCGGCAATAAAATCATCTGGCGTTTCGCCAGAACGGTGGCTAATCATATAGGTGTAACCGCTAGCGCGAGAAATGCTGATAGCCTCCAGCGTTTCGGTAATTGAGCCAATCTGGTTGACCTTCACCAGCGTGCTGTTGCCTACACCCGCCGCGATCGCCTCTTTAATGATCTTAGGATTCGTCACAAAGGCATCATCACCCACCAGCTGAATCCGACCACCTAGCTTTTGGGTCAGCAGCTTCCAACCTTCCCAATCCTGTTCGGCCAGTCCATCTTCGATCGAGATGATCGGGTACTGGTTGACCCAGCTTTCCCAAAGATCCACCATTTCTTCCGAAGTCTTGCGGCTGCCGTCCGACTTAGAGAAGACATACATACCGTCTTCATACAGCTCTGTGGTAGCAGGGTCAAGGGCGATCGCCACATCTTCCCCCGCTTTTAACCCTACTTTTTCGACCGCTTGCAAAATTAAATCCACCGCTTCCACATTGGATTTCAGGCTAGGGGCAAACCCTCCTTCATCGCCTACCCCCGTGCTGTAGCCATTCTTTTTGAGAATAGATTTCAGCGCATGATAAACTTCAGCTCCCATCTCCAAGGCCATCCGAAATGTCGGTGCGCCAACCGGAACCAGCATAAACTCCTGAAAATCGACGCTACTGTCGGCATGGGCACCGCCATTCAGCACATTAAAGCAAGGGGCCGGCAGCAAAACGGCTTCAGCTCCCCCTAAATATTCATACAGCGGCAGTCCGGCAGACTCTGCCGCTGCCCGCGCCACCGCCATCGACACGCCCAAAATTGAATTCGCGCCGAGATTCGATTTATATTCTGTGCCATCCATGGCCAGCATTTTGCCGTCAATCGCCGCTTGATCTGCAGCATCCGCTCCCTTCAAAGCCGTCGCGATTGTATCGTTCACATGGGCAACGGCCTTTAGTACACCTTTGCCACCATAGCGCTGCTCTCCATCGCGCAATTCCAAAGCTTCACGGCTCCCCGTTGAGGCTCCCGAAGGAACTGCGGCTCTGCCTTTGCTACCATCTTCTAGCACGACATCTACCTCAACAGTAGGATTGCCGCGAGAGTCAAGAATTTCTCTGCCATGAATGGATGCGATCGCCACCATAAAACTTATTCCTTGAAATGGGGTGTTTTTCCGTTACTAGATTGAACCAGAAGAATCCATGATTTCCAATTTGTTTTAGACTCTCTCAATCTATGGCGCTCAGTTTATACCGTTTATTTGGCAGCACTATGTGCAATTAAATACCTAAAAAATCGGGTGAGAATACCCGAAACCCAGGCAGAGAGGGGGATCGGCAATGGGACAGGAGGACAGGAGTATCAGAGGCGCATCAGAGGATTTGAATACCGGAACGTCGTTGTTTCTACCGCTCTTCCCAATCCCCTATTCTCGATCCCCTGTTCCTGATCCCCTATTTTCCATTTCCCCCTTCCCCTTCTCCCTGCCAATCCAGACAATAATCTCCTTCCACGCCAGAAGGATGAATGGCACAGATCAAGCGACTGCCGCTGTAAGTTTGCCCATGATAAAAACAGCAGCCCTGGCAGACGGGAGGACGCTGCGGACGTGCGGGTGAGGGCTGGCGGCTCATTTGCCGCAGCAAATCTAGATAGAGATCGGCATGAGCAGCGCGGCTTTTGCGAACTCGAGTCTGCTCAATGGCAATTGTGGTTGTCGTAAAGCTAACCAGACAAGAACCGGCAGCAACAGCCGCCGCCTGAACAACTTTGTTGGGAGACGACAGCGCGATGGCTAGAGCCAAACCTGAACAGATGCTACCGAATGCAACTTTCTGTATCATCTTATTTGCCGATGCAAGCTAAAAGGGCAGGCGGCTCTTGCGAATGAACAAGACCCTCAGCAAACTCATTATCGATCGCACCCGTTGCGCGATCTGATGTATCAAATTCTACAAAGCTACTGGACAGTAAACATCCCCTACTCATTATTACTTAACTTCTGAGCAGATTCTGGGAAATCAGACAAGTTCTGGCTAACCCACTTTCTTGGATGCAACACCGCCGCCCAACCGCAGCGGACAGGAAGGATAGATCGATCGCAACACCACCTCTAGCAAACCGGGAAACAGCGCTTCTAAATCTTCTCGACGTAAAGAATTAAGATGCTGGGTGCCTTCTTTGCGGCAATAGATCACCCCTGACTCGCGCAAAATTCGCAGATGGTGAGAGAGCGTAGATTTAGCGATCGCACCATGCAAGGCCGAGCAGGAGAGTTCGCCCTCGGTTGCCAGCCGCCGCACAGATTCCAACCGCACCGGATCACCCAACGCATACAGCACAGCGGCCAGAGAAATATCTTTTCTGTCGGGATGATGAATCACTCTCATATGGATCACCTGCTAGATCACCTGCAACGCACTGCTGCCTGAGCTTTGCTCACAAGCGCCCTAGCCTAAACATGAGCCTTAATCGGAAATCAGGTTTTCGGTTTGGAAATTGGTTTGTGGTGCGGCGGAGCTGCACCACAAACCAATTTCCGCTAAAGTCTATTGCCTGCCCTGGATTGACTGCCTGTGCATAGAGATTAAAGAGCTATCCTTGCAGTATGGCATAAAGCCTTTTATAGTTTAATGGTTCGAGTTTCTTGAAATATAGAAGCCATAACTCACCGAATTTGCACCGGAGGCAAGTGATGTCAGTCGTCGCAGAAGTTACAGACTCTACGTTTAAGCAAGAGGTTCTGGAGAGCGAACTGCCAGTTCTGGTAGATTTTTGGGCACCCTGGTGTGGACCTTGCCGCATGGTAGCTCCTGTAGTGGCAGAAGTGGCCGCTCAGTATGGTGAGCAGATGAAATTTTTGAAGATCAATACAGACGAGAATCCTGCTGTTGCTGGCGAGTATGGCATTCGCAGCATTCCTACCCTGATGATTTTCAAAGGGGGACAGAAGGTCGATATGGTGGTGGGGGCTGTGCCTAAGTCAACGCTGTCGCTAACGGTAGAGAAGCACCTCTAAGGCAGGAAAGCTCAAGGGTGGTTTGGGGGCAGCGTCCTCAAACCCCGGTCATGGTTTATCTTCAATCCCTGATCCCTATTCCCTCGGCAATTTAATAGGTTTGATTGTGGCGCGCACTTTGCCCGCACCACAATCAAACCCTGAGGATTCAGGTATTTTCAAGTATTGCCAGAGTAATAGCTGAATACCCCAAGATTCTGCGTCGATCAATATGGCAGCGGGCAATATGGCAGCGGGCAAAAGCGAGCGAGAAAAGATGCTGGCAGGAGAGCTGTATCTTGCCACTGATCCAGAGTTGGCGGCCGGAAGCCTGCGCGCTCTTCAGCTGTTGCGGCGTTACCGAGAGACAGCAGAGGGCGATTGGGATAACCGGGAAGCTATTCTGAAGGAGCTATTGGGATCAACGGGTGATATGCCCCGGATTGTGCCACCGTTTCATTGCGACTATGGCAGCAACATTTTTTTGGGCGATCGCTTCTATATGAACTACGGTGGCGTCATCCTAGATTGCAACACCGTCCATATTGGCAATGACGTCCTATGCGCTCCCTATGTGCAAATCTACACTGCCCATCATCCCACCGATCCAACGACTCGGCTGACGGGCAGAGAGCTGGCTTCTCCTATCCGGATTGGTAACAACGTCTGGATTGGGGGGGGCGCAATTATCTGTCCGGGCGTCACGATTGGGGATAACACCACCATTGGTGCAGGCAGTGTCGTGGTCAAAGACATTCCTGCCAACGTGATTGCGGTGGGCAATCCCTGCCGGGTGCTGCGATCGGTCGATTCTTGATTCGGCTGGCGGCTGTGACATCGTCAGGAACTTGGCCCCCTGCCACGCCTCCACTTGGGATATCCTCTCCCGCCCATCAAACCCAATCAATCTGATCTATTGTAGGAGTTGGCTGATCGTCCTCTGAGTTAGAAAGATGTCCCTGGTTGTTGCCACCTTCTACAAATTTGTCCACCTGCCCGACTTCGCCGCCCAGCGATCGCCCCTCCTGGCATTTTGCCAAGCTCACGATTTGCGAGGGACAATTTTGCTGGCAGCTGAGGGGATTAATGGCACCCTGGTCGGTTCTAGGGAGGCGATCGATGCTGTGTTGGGCTATCTGCGATCGGATGAACGATTGGCGGATTTAGAACATAAGGAATCTGCAGCAGAGGATCGAGTATTCGATCGGATGAAGGTGAAACTTAAGCGAGAGATTGTCACATTGGGACGACCAGACGTTGATCCCAGCCAACAGGTAGGTACCTACGTTGAACCCAAAGCCTGGAATGCCTTAATTGCCGATCCCGATGTCATTGTCATTGATACCCGCAATGACTACGAAGTAGAAATCGGCACCTTCAAAAACGCCCACAATCCCGCAACTGCATCCTTTCGAGAATTTCCAGAATATGTTCAGCAAAACCTAGACCCAGCGCAGCACCCCAAAGTGGCAATGTTTTGCACCGGCGGCATCCGCTGCGAAAAAGCCTCTGCTTACATGCTGTCTCAAGGGTTTCAAGAGGTCTATCACCTCAAAGGCGGCATTCTCAAATATTTAGAAGAAGTGCCATCAGAAGAAAGTGTTTGGGAGGGTGAGTGCTTCGTATTTGATGATCGCGTTAGCGTTAATTCAATCTAGCAAAGGT
>DATNOY010000696.1:0-3385 GCA_036703495.1 Coleofasciculaceae cyanobacterium | reverse complement strand
TTGAACAGTTAACCCCTCAAGCCAGCATCTACACCCCGTTTCTCACCCCTGCCTATGCCCAATCCTTTTCCACTGCGGATTTAAAGCTGAGGTTAAATTCTGATCTGCCGCCCAATTTCTCTAATTGGCTAAAAATGGCGGCGTTGCCTATGGAGCAACTGGTTTCTAGTACTTTGCCTAAGCGGGCAGAGCGCAGCTGTAACCGAAGTTTGATTTGTTTCTCTGACAAACTTCCCCTAGTCATGTTCATTCTGCCCGGCGGCATTCCGTTGGCTGCAAGTCAGTTCTTCAAGCTGAAAAGGCAAAAGCGCAGGAGGCAAAGGCGATCGCCTTAAACATCTAGACCCTGCTTCAGTAACGCCCTACTTTTACCGATGCACTGTGCCAGTCTAGGTGGCGGAACAGACAGAGAATTCTGAACTGCCTGATCTTTATACGCTAGATACAGTAGAGATTCACTCTATGATCACTGAGGAAACCTGGGCTTTCCCTCAGTTAAATTGAAGACAGACAATTTTTTAATTTCATAGCCGTATTCTAACGGTCAGGACGGGGCGCAGCCCTCAGACATTCTCCGTCTTCACTGGACTGACTACAGCTATATCTCCGGTCAACCGGTAAAATTCTTGATCTAACAATCTTAGGGTGGAAAGCTGCCGTGAACCTGACATTATCTAATATTCATATTTTTTGGTTAGTGGGTGGTTTCGTATTTTTAGGATTAGGTTTGGTAGTAGGTGAACCTGTTGCGGCTGCAGTGGGCATTGCGGCTGTGATTACGGCGATCGCTGCACTCTCGGTGCCTTCAATTGCGTTGCAGCTCCTAATTTGGGGCGTTCTGTCGATCGCTTTGGCTATTGTCCTGCGGGGCATGGTGCCTAAGCAGTCTAAAGATTTGCGCTCCAACATTGAGGCCATGGTTTCGGAAACCATTCCGAAGGGGGGGTTGGGAGTGGTGTCCTATGAAGGCGCGATTTGGAAAGCGCGCTGCCAAATTTCGGACATTGCCATTACGCCTGGACAGGTGGTGCATGTGGTAAATCGGCAAGGCAATACCTTAATTGTTCTGCCCACCACTTTTGCAGATGAACCTAGCGATAGTTAGGCAATATAACCCTCCCAAGCCGGTCGTGAGAAAACTAAAGCGGGGGTCAGGAACGAGGGTTCTTGGCTAAAGCCAGATTATTTTTTGAGTGCCGCGCGGTGCTCAAAAAATAATCTGGACTTGACTCCATTGAACATTGCTATGGAGCTGAGTAGCCCAGCATTGAAGAGCCGAGTCTGGGCGATCGCTGCCAACTCAGTCACTGCCACTTCGGTTTCTGTCACAATAGAAGTAATGAAACATCAAAGAAGTAACGAACGAGAAGTCAGGAAACCACCAAGTTTGCAGGGTTGGTTTTTGAGATGCGATGCGATGTTTTGCGATGCAATTTTTGAAGCAAACGTTCCCAATTTCACTGGAGAGACTATATTGAGACAGCAGCGATCGTTAAGTCTCTCTACTGCCTCAGCAGGAGAACAATAGGTTATGGAGTCACTGGTTTGGGGATTTGTTTTTATCTTGACTATTTTGGGTGGAACGGTAGGCTCCACTCGCCGTATTACGGAAGGCAATGAAGCGCTAGTTGAGCGTTTGGGCCGGTATCATCGCAAATTGACGCCAGGGTTAAACTTTGGCATCATTCCATTCGTAGACGATGTGGTGACTGAAGCGTCTACCCGAGAGCAGATTTTGGACATTCCTGCCAGCGGAGCCACTACAAAAGATAACGTCAGGGTTGAGGTCGATGCCATCATCTTCTGGCGAATTTTGGAACTCCAGCAGGCCTATTATGAAATTGAGGATATCGAGAAAGCGTTAGAGAACCTTGTGATTACGACGCTTCGGGCTGAAGTCGGTGAGATGAAGCTAGAGGAAACCAACTCGGCTAGAAATCGCATCACTCGCGCCCTTTTGGAAAGCTTGGACGAAGCGACTGAGCCTTGGGGTGTTAAGGTAATCCGAGTGGAAATTCAAGACATTAAGCCGCCCGAAAGCGTTCAGATTTCGTTGGAGCGGGAGCGGGCGGCAGAAAGCGAACGTCGTGCCGAAATCCTCAAGGCAGATGGTGAGCGGGAGGCCTCGCTAAAGCAGGCGAGCGCTATTGCCGATTCGTTGAAGTTGATTAAAGAAGCGTTGCCAGAAGGCGCAAACACCGCAGAAATCCTGCGCTATTTGGTGGCCCAAAGATATGTAGAAGCCAACTTTGAGCTTAGCCGCAGCGATAATGCCAAGGTTGTGTTCATGAATCCGCGAGATTTGACTGAGAGCATGTCAGAGCTGATTTCTGATAAACACGACATTCGCCGCAGAGGGGACTTTGGCTCTAGTTCAGACACGGGTTCTCCTGAAAATTAGGTAACGGACTGATAGAAAAATAGAGCCTTAATTTTTTAGGGAGGAGCGGCAGAGCCGCTCCTCCCTAAAAATTAGGCTATAAACAAATGCAGATTTGTTAGGTGGCTTTGGCTTCCAGGTTTTCCAACCGGCTGCGCAACTCCTGATTGTCTTTCTTCAATTGTTCCAGCTCTTCCTGCATTTTTTTCACTGCCTGATCCTGCTGAGTGGCTTTCTGCACTCGCTGGACGGCTTCCTCTGCCAGACGACGCACCCGCCCATCGGGAGATTGGTTAGCCAAACTTTGCAAAATTCCTGCAGCTCGAATCGTTTCCATCTTCCCTAACGCCATCACTGTAGACACTTGGGTCAGGAAGAAAGACTCGCGAGATAGTTCCGTCAAGCGCCCCAAAATTCGCTCCAGATTGACGTTAGTTTGCCCTGAGGAAATAGCACCTAGCGCTCGAATGGCGGCTAGCCTCAAAGCTTGCGGTACACCTGCGGCTGTGTACTCCAAAATCAAATTGAGCGCTGCCTCTGAAGTCTTGAGTTTACTCAGTCCGGCAATCGCCCCACTGCGCACCACTTCATTCCAGCCCGATCGCGTTTGTAAGACAGATCGGTAGAGTTCTAACAGCTCTGCTTCCTGAGATGCGCCATTGAGCTGAACGGCTGCGGTTTCGCCCAAGCCCGACAAGGCTGCTGCTTCCGTGTAGTAGCTGGCATCGCCTGTTTCAGCGATCGCTTTCAGCACCTCATAGCTGTTTTCCGTTTTGAGTTGAGCCAAGGCATCAACTACCGCTCGACGCACTCTGGCTTCCGCATCCTTTAACCCCTGCAGCAGTCCGGACAGCGCCTGATTCAGCTTCACCGAGGCCAACTGACCGGCAACTTCCGCCCGCACTCCCCAGACGGGATCCTGCACCAGCGCCGTGGATAACGCGTTAACGGCCTCTAGCCCCCCTTTCTTTGCCAAAGCTTCGGCCGCATGAATGCGGGAAATTG
>DATNOY010000695.1:0-4012 GCA_036703495.1 Coleofasciculaceae cyanobacterium | reverse complement strand
TAGCGATCGCTACTGCTGCCATGCCGCCTTTTTAGAATCAAGAGGCATTGACCAAAGAAGTCGTGCTGGCCTGAAACCCTGCCTTCATCAGCGCTGCGACTGCTGCCTGATGATCCTGTACCCGGAACTGAGCGCCTAACCGCACCAGTTCCCGGCGATCGACGCCTTTAATCACAGCAATCACCAGAATTTTGCCTTTTTCTTCCTCGCCGCGCTGTTCCAGCAACACCGTTCTGAGATGGTGCTGTTTGACCACATCACCAGCCGTCTGCGGCTCTAGTTCTACCATCACCATCCGCACGTCATCCACCGGCTCGGCATCTTCAATAATGAATTGAGTGCGATCGTCCCGCCGATCGACCTTGCCCCACATCATCAGTCGGGCATCGACCTGCAGCAAATCCCCAACGCGTTCAAAGGTTTTGGGGAACGCAACCGCCTCAGCTTGACCGCTCAAATCTTCAATTTGCAAAGCCATCATCCGATCGCCCCGCTTGGTGACAATTGGCTTAACGCTGCTGACCATGACGATCGCACTCAGCAACATGTTGTCTGGTTTTTCGTTGAGATCACTCAGGTTAATCGGCGCTAACACTTTGGCAGCTTGTTGAACGGACTTTAACGGATGATCTGAAATGTAGAAACCCAACAGCTCTTTTTCTAACCGCAGCTTCTCCTGGGGCGGATAGTCGGCAACAGGGGGCGCTTTGGGAGCTATTTCAAAACTTTTAGCGCTGCCATTGTCTGTGCCGCCCAGCAAATCGAATAGGTTGCCCTGACCGATCGCCCGGTCTTTTGCCCGAGACTGTGACCATTCCAGCAGGAGCTCTAAATCCTGCATGAGCTGATGTCGATTGGTTGCGCCAGCATCCATGCTATCCATCGCGCCGCACTGGATCAGCGCTTCCAAAGCCCGCCGGTTTACGGTGCGGGAGTCAATGCGATCGCATAAATCTGCCAAAGATTTGAACTTGCCGTCTTTCTCGCGAGCCAGCAGCAGATGTTCGATCGCCCCTTCTCCGACATTGCGCACGGCCGACAGCCCAAACAAAATGCTGTCTTGCAAGGGGGTGAAGTCTACACCTGAGCGGTTAATGTCGGGCGGTGCCACCTGAATGCCCATGTTGAGAGCAGCAGCAATGTATTTTTGCACTTTGTCCTGATCACCGCTGTTGCAGGTCAGCAGGGCCGCCATATACTCAACGGGATAATTTGCTTTTAAATAAGCCGTTTGATAGGTGACATAGCCATAGGCAGTCGAGTGGGATTTGTTAAAGCAATATTCGGCAAACATCACCATTTGCTCAAACAAATCAGTGGCAACTTTGGCTTTGACGCCATTTTTGCCGGCCCCGCTGACGAAGATTTCTTGATGCTTCTCCATCTCCGATTTCTTCTTTTTCCCCATGGCGCGGCGCAGCAAATCTGCTTGACCTAGGGAATAGCCCGCCATATCTTGAGCAATTTTCATAATTTGCTCTTGATAGACCATAATTCCATAGGTTTCGTTGAGAATTGTTTCTAAGATCGGATGATCATATTCAATGCGTTCGCGCCCATGTTTGCGGTTGATAAATTTGGGAATCAGCCCGGCATCTAGCGGGCCGGGTCGGTAGAGGGCTAGCACCGAGGAAATGTCCTCCAATCCAGAGGGTTTCAGTTCCCGAACAATTTGCCGCATCCCCGAGGATTCTAGCTGAAAGATGCCTTCTAAATTGCCTTTTGCCAACAGCTGGTAAACTTTGGGATCGTCGAGAGAGAGGCGATCGAGATCCAGCTTCACCTGCTGATGCTGTTCAATCAAATCCACGGCCTTCTGGATCATCGTCAGATTTCTCAGCTCCAAAAAGTCCATTTTGAGGAGACCCAGGGCTTCAATGTCCTCCATGTAGTACTGAGTAAATACGGCTCCATCGGCGTTGCGTTGCAGCGGCACCACTTCATCTAGCGGCTGAGAGGAAATCACGACGCCTGCCGCATGGATGCCCACACTCTTATTAGTGCCTTCAATTTTGATGGCAGTATCTAACCAGTGGCGTACCCTGGGGTCATTGTCATATTTCTCTTTGAACTCTGGGGCGGGCGTGCCTTCCGAAATCATGGTTTTGAGTTTGGCCGGCTTGCCCCGCGACACCGGAATCAGCTTCGCCATCTTGTCGGATTCCGCGTAAGGAATATCCAGCACCCGCGCCACGTCTTTTAGCACCGCTTTGGAAGTCATGCGGTTGTAGGTAATGATTTGGGCAACGCGATCGCTGCCATATTTCTCGGTCACATACTTGATCACCTCATCTCGGCGATCGATACAGAAGTCGGTATCAATATCCGGCATCGAGAAGCGTTCTGGATTCAGGAACCGCTCAAACAGCAAGCCATGATGCACTGGGTCGATGTTGGTAATGGACAGGGCATAGGCGACCAACGAACCCGCTGCTGAACCTCGCCCCGGACCAACCGGAATGCCGCTATCTCGGGCAAACTTAATGTAATCCCAAACCACCAAGAAGTAGGAATCAAAGCCCATCTGGTGCATCATCTGGAGTTCGTAATCCAGACGCTCTCGGTAGACGGGGGCAATTTCATCAAACTGGCAGTCGAAGCGTTCCATCAATCCCTGGCGGGTGACCTCTTCCAGATAGGTGGCTGCCGTAAACCCTGAGGGAATCGGATAGTCGGGGATGCGAGGCTTACCCATGATCTGGTATTCCTCAACCTTCTCCGCAATTTCTAGCGTCGTGGCGATCGCCTCTGCAATGATGTCATCGGATAAATGGTCGCGAAACAGCCAACTCATCTCCTGCGCCGACTTCAGGTATTCGGTGCCACTGTAGCGCAAGCGTTTGTCTTCGCTGATCAGCTTACCCGTCTGGATGCACAACAATGCATCATGGGCTTCTACGTCGTAGCAAGAAATATAGTGAGAGTCATTGGTGGCAATGATCTTAATGTCTAGCTCACGGGCAATCTGGATAATTTCGACATTAACGATTCGGTCTTCGGGAGAACCATGGTCTTGAATTTCTAAATAGTAATCTTCGCCCCACAAGTCCTTGTACCACTGCGCTACTCGCCGCGCAATTTCGGGCTTGCCCTGCATAATCGCCTGGGGCACTTCTCCACCCAGACAGGCACTCGTGACAATTAAGCCTTCGCGGTAGCGTTCCAGCAGTTCTTTATTAATACAAGGTCGGGAAAAAATGCCTTTGCCCTGTACGCCTTGCAGGTGGGACAGGGTGGTCAGCTTGACGAGATTCTTGTATCCTTGGGTGTTCTTCGCCAGCACGACCTGGTGATAGCGAGGCCGACGCTCCTGTTTGGTAATGTCGCCGTTGATCACATACATTTCATTGCCAACAATGGGCTTGACACCCTTGGCTTTGCACTCCTTCAGCAGCTCGATCGCGCCATACATGACGCCATGATCGGTGAGGGCAATGGCGGGCATCCCCAGTTCAACGACGCGATCGATCAGTTCTGGCAGCTGGCTAGCGCCATCCAGTAAGCTGTAGTCGCTATGAATATGTAGACCAACAAAGGACATAGTTCTCAGACTCGGTTCTCAACCAGCAGGATTGAGATTAGATTAACTGATCCTGGACGCTATATCTAGAAGTTTTGTATACATTTTGTAGATTATGCCCCTATGAATAGCGTTAGATCACAGTTTGAAACGCTGAATATCGCTGAAGTTCCAGGCGTCTCAGTACGATTGTATTTAGTATAAATGTATCAAAATATTAATCTATTCTGAGGACAGCCGATCAGCCTTCACTCCCTTCAGTAGGTTTGTCAGTAGCGCTGCTTGCATTTGGATATTGCATCTGGATGTTGCATCTGGAGGATCGCCAGGGAATCTGTCTTGCCCTTTAAGTGGATAGCCATAATTAAACATAAAGCCTTAGAACTTTGTGCCGCTCGCGCAGGGGACGGCACAGAGCTCTAGATCTGGTTTGTAATTGCGCCGAGGTGCTTCTCAATTCAATATCAAGCTTTGATTAAGCTGAAGGTGAAC
>DATNOY010000694.1:0-26905 GCA_036703495.1 Coleofasciculaceae cyanobacterium | reverse complement strand
AAATACTTTGGCAAATTAAACGCTTTCAGCTAAGGGATTTGCAATTTAATCACATCTCCAACGGCAACAACATTAGCGATAGGGGCGCAAGGCCTTGCGCCCCTACATGGGTATACGATTTTCCCGCAGATCCCTAAGCTGCTACGGCCTGCTTCCAGCGACCAACCGCTTGCCCAATAGTGGCTAACTCTTCCCGCATCAGCCGATCGAAGCGATCGGGCGTGAGAGACTGCGGACCGTCTGACAAAGCTTTGGCTGGATTAGGGTGAACTTCAATCATCAGCGAGTCTGTGCCTGCAGCAATGGCCGCCATCGCCATAGAAGGTACATATTCTGCCCGCCCTGTCCCGTGGCTGGGGTCAATCATAATCGGCAGGTGAGTCAGCGATCGCAGCACCGGAATCACGGACAGATCTAGCGTATTGCGAGCATATTGCCGATCAAATGTGCGGATGCCCCGCTCGCAGAGGATAACATTAGGATTCCCTGCCGCCAGAATATATTCGGCTGCCATCAACCACTCCTCAATCGTGGCAGACATGCCTCGCTTTAGCAGCACCGGCTTATTCTGAGCTCCCACTTTCTTGAGCAGGGAGAAGTTTTGCATATTGCGAGCCCCCACCTGAACAACATCGGCAATTTCAGAGATTTTGTCTAGGTCGGCTGCGTCCATCACCTCAGTAATGATGCCCAGACCACTGGCTGCCCTGGCCGCCGCCAGCAGATCTAAAGCGCTTTCACCATGACCCTGAAAAGCATAGGGGGACGTACGCGGCTTGTAAGCGCCGCCCCGCAAAAACTGGGCACCTGCCGCTTTGACTCGCAGAGCGGTTTCAATAATCATCGGTTCGTTCTCAACCGAACAGGGCCCAGCGACCACCACTACAGCAGACGTCTCACTAAACGTGACGGGACCACTGGGCGTCGGCACAACGACTTCGCTAGCCTCGCCCTGACGGAAGGTGCGGCTGACGCGCTTAAAAGGTTTCTCAACTCTGAGGACTTGCTCAACCCAAGGGCTAAGCTCCTGAAGCTGCAGGGGATCGAGATCAACCGTATCGCCTACTAAGCCCAAAACTGTCTTATGTTTGCCGACAATCTTTTCGGGCGTTAATCCCCAAGTGCGGAACTCCTGATCTAGGCGAGCCACTTCTGCTTCAGGCGTGCCAATCTTCATGACAACGATCATGCGATGCTCCCTCAGAGTTTAGGATTTTTTGCCAGACTTGGTTTTTTGTAGTTCCGCTTTGGCTGCTTTAGCTTGTTCAGCGTTGAGTCGCCAGTTTTCCCGCATACGCCCCCAGTTGGTGGCAAACTCTGTCAAGCCGAGCCTACTGCCCGCCACTTCTTCATCCCAAGAAGCTGAAAGGACGCCATAGCTCAACCCCAACACGCCGATGCCAAACCAACCTAGGCTGACTAGAAAAACCGCATAGGTGGGCAGAAGCGTACCGTTGCTTACCAGCAGATAGCTGCCAATGAACGTCAGCATACCCAAGGCTGACGGAATACCGCAAAACAGGGCCATTCGCCAGACCATACGGCGACTCACTGCATCAGGAATACCCGATGCAGTGCCAGTTTTTTGACTGCCGCTTTTTTCGAGCTTTATACCCGAAGCGACCGGCGCTTTCTTAGGAGGTTGATTAACGACTTTTGCAGCTGGCTTGCGATTTTTCGGCTCAAACGGCAAAGCTTGACGCTGAGCATTGCCCAGGTTTTGCTCGGTGGTTCCGGGCGCTGCATCCTTAGAATTAGGCTGTGACTGAGCGGACATAGACCCCCTAATTTGGACTAACCGCGAATACCCAAGCGAGTAATCAGGGCACGATAGCGAGCTTGATCCTGGCGCAAAATGTAGGCGAGCAACCGCTTGCGCTGACCAATCATCTTCAGCAGTCCCCGTCGAGAGGCATGGTCTTTTTTGTTTTCTTTCAGATGGGCGCTCAATTTATTGATCCGCTCGGTCAGCATGGCCACCTGGACATCTGCCGATCCGGTGTCGGTTTCGTGAACCTGATAGTCCGATATGATTTCCTGCTTGCGCTGTTGCACCAGAGTCATGACAGTGGGTTATCCCTATAAATAAGAATGCAGTCAACTATCCTATCATATTCGCTTCGCTCTAGAGTTGAGAAACTAGAAGCGTCTTAGGCTGAGGCCAATTTCCACTGATCGAGCAAGAAGGCGAACTCCAGGGCAATTTCCTTGATCTGTTCATAGCGCCCTGAGGCACCGCCATGCCCAGCCCCCATATGGGTTTTCAGCAGCAGGATGTTGCGATCGGTCTTCAGGTCGCGCAATTTAGCGGCCCATTTGGCAGGTTCCCAGTAAGACACGCGCGGATCATTTAAGCCTGCTGTAATTAACAAAGCCGGATAATCTTTGTCCGCTACGTTGTCATAGGGCGAATAGGACTTCATGTAGTCGTAATAGACTTTGTCATTGGGATTCCCCCATTCTTCCCACTCAAGTGCCGAGAGCGGCAGCGAAGTATCCAGAATAGTGGTGACAACATCGACAAACGGCACATTAGCGATCGCCATCTTAAATAAATCAGGGCGCATGTTGAGCACCGCCCCCATCAGCAGCCCGCCCGCACTGCCTCCCGAAATGGCCAAGTGCTGCGGCGATGTCCAGTTTTCTTGAATCAAATACGCTGCACACGCAATAAAGTCTGTGAAGGTATTGTTCTTGTACAGAAACTTGCCGTCCTCATACCACTTGCGCCCCATCTCAGAACCGCCCCGAATATGGGCAATCGCCATCACGACCCCCCGATCGAGCAGGGTCAACCGCGTCGAGGAGAAGGAGTCGGGGTAGCTGTAGCCATAGGCCCCATAGCCTGTCAAATAGACTGGATTGCTGCTATTTCTTTTCAGCCCTTTTTTGTAGACGACCGATAGCGGAATCAGCGTGCCATCGGGGGCGATCGCCTGCAATCGTTCGCTAATGTACTGGGTGCGGTCATACCCGCCCAATACCGGCGTCTCTTTCTTAAGTTCTTGCTGCCGGGTGTTCAAGTCATAGTCAAACACAGAGTTGGGCGTAACTAGGGAGGTGTAGCTAAACCGCAGCGTCTGGGTATTAAAATCTGGATTGGCAGATTCACCTACTTCATAGGTAGGTTCTGGAAAGGCAATATAGTGTTCCTCTGCCGTCGAGTGCTTTTGAATCCGAACGGTGGGTAAGCCCCCCTGCCGCTCATAAATCACCAGATGATCCACAAAAGCGCTCACGCCTTCCAGGAGCACCTCGTCTCGATGAGGCAGCACCTCCTGCCAATGGTCTAGGGTAGGAGCCTTGACGGGTGCTTTCATCAGCTTGAAGTTCGTGGCCTGGTCATTGGTGACAATATAGAAGGCATCGGTGTGATGCTCTACGTCATATTCAATGCCGGTAGTTCGCGGACGAATCACCTGAAATTCGCTCGTCGGATCATTGGCGTCCAGGTAGTGAACTTCTGAAGTAATTTTGCTGCCCAGGCTCATCAATACATACGCTTCGCTGCGAGTCTTGCCAACGCCCAGGTAAAACAGTTCGTCTGGCTCATGGTAGATCAGGACATCTGTTTCGATTGCACAACCCAACCGATGCCGAAACAGCTTAAACGGGCGATGGGCTTCATCTACGGTAGTGTAAAACACCGTCTGGCTATCGTTTGCCCAAGCCAACGAGGAGTCGGTGTTAGGAATGCTTTCGGGATAAAGCTGGCGGGTTTTAAGATCCAGGAATTGCAGGGTATACACCTCTCCACCCGTGGTGTCTACGGAGTAAGCCAATAGCTGATGATCCGGGCTAACGCGCAGCACCCCTAAGGAAAAATAGGCTTGTCCTGCTGCCAGCTGATTTTGATCGAGCAAAACTTCTTCTGGAGCGTCCAAGCTGCCCAATTTACGGCAGTAGATAGGATAGTCTTTGCCTTCTTGAGTCCGGCTGTAGTAGTAATAATCCCCTTTGCGATAGGGCACAGATAGATCAGTTTCTTGAATCCGGCCCAAAATTTCGTCGTAAAGCGCCTTTTGTAGCGATTCTGTGTGCTGCATCATCGCTTTGGTGTAAGCGTTTTCAGCTTCCAGGTATGCGATGACTTCAGGATGATCGCGATCGCGCATCCAGAAATAAGGGTCTACTCGTTCATCCTCATGCAGCACATGCACATGTGGACGCTTAGCTGCGATTGGGGGAGTAGGATTGTTGTCCTTCCCTTCATAACTCACCTCAACCACACTCCGAACCTCCCAAGTTAAATTCCTTTCCCACATAGCCTAACGAAATCCAGCCTTGTCGTGGGGCTGTAATATAGACCCAGCGTCGGATTCCTTCAGGGGTTTGATTGGTAGAAGTGTCTCGGGTGAATTGAAACCGATAGGTTCCAGGAGGAATGGTATCTAGATAAGTTTCATCTCCCAAGGTGGGCTGGCTGCGGACAATCAGCCCAGCGCTGGGCAAGACTTGGCAAGTCACTGCTGTGATTTGAGAGTTACCTGTTCCAGTTCTCCCGGCTGCAGTTCTTCCGGTTCCGGTGTTACCAGATGCATTGCTCCCAGGGGCAGTGCCTCTGGGGGCAGAGTTATTAGGAGAAGTGCCTCCAGGTGCAGGATTACCAGGGGAAGCACCTGCTTGAGTAGCCTCTTGCGGGCGATTAGGCTGCACACGCTGCAGATCTGGTTCAGGGAAACTGTTATCTGCCGGGGCTGCTTGAGCTGCAGCCGTTGCGGTCGCCGTGGGAGTTGGCGAGGTGCTCAATCTATCGCAAGCAGCCATTGGCGTCAGATATCTTGCTTCTACCCATCCCACAATCGGTTGACTAATGCGGGCCCATCCAGTTCCAGTTCCCACTAATTCCAGCCGAACCGTTTGGGACATAGACAAGATGCCACGCGAAGCGCTGTCCAAGCTGGGCTGTTCGTAAACTCCCGTGACCGCATTGGTTTGGCGACAGCCGCTGTCAGCACCCTGAGCCACTTGCATAGCCGCATGGGGGGCAGGCGTTGGAGGGGGAGAGGCGATCGCCCTCTGTGATCCTGCAACCATCCCCCAACTTAGCAACGCTATTATCCCCAATTTTGTTACCCGCATACTATCCCCCGTTTGCATAAAAAACTCATCGGTTTTATGCGTAAGGATGATAGCACGAGGGCCAAAATTGAGTTCACAAAAGTCAATCCTGTGGGACTATTTCACAGGGTTATTCAATCCCTAAAAAGGGACGCGCCAGCAGGAAACTAGAAATGGATTTAGCATCAATAGGCTCACCTGCAAGAATAGCCCGCTCCAATTCTTGGGGGGTCATTAAGACAGTTTCGATGTCTTCGTCTTCGTCCTGGCTAGGAGGCGTTTCTAGTTTTTCCAGATCGAGCGCCAAGAAAGCGTAAATCACCTCATCCGAATAGCCCGGAGCCAGAAAAAACTTTCCAAGCGTTTGCCAGCGATGCGCCCGATAACCCGTTTCTTCTTCAATCTCACGCTTGATCGTTTGTCCTGGATCTTCATCAGACTCCACCGTTCCCGCTGGAAACTCCAGCAAACGACCTTGGGCCGCAAAGCGATACTGCCGTACCAGCACCAGTTTACCATCAGAAGTTAAGGGCACTGCCAGCGCCCCGCCCGGATGCCGAACGCACTCCCACTCTCCTTCGGCTCGATTGGGCAAGCGCAGACGACTCACTTCAAAATCAAACTTGCGTCCGCGGTAGAACAGCTTCTGTTTTAGCAGTTGAGGAGGTTCGGGACCGATGGGCATATTGAAAGATGTAAGGGGATAAGGAATAAATTAGGTTGAGTGATAATGAGTTCTACCGTTCTACAGACACAAATCTATAAAAGTCAGCAACATTTATTTATCACTCAATACATTCTTAATTCCAGAACAGTCTACCTGTTTCAGGAGAGTTGCGATCGCTTTCCCCGAAATCGGTTCTACCCAATCGGCAGCGATATCCGTGAGCGGGACCAACACAAAAGCCCGTTCAGCCATACGGGGATGCGGAATCTGTAAATTGGGCTGTTGTAAAATCAGGTCATCAAATAGCAATAAATCGAGATCTAAAGAGCGAGGGCCCCAGTGTTCTCGTCGAATTCTGCCAAACTGCTGTTCCACGTTGAGAAGCACCTGAAGCAGTTCAGTCGGGCTGAGAGAGGTGGATAAAATTGCGCAAGCATTCAAAACATCAGGTTGAGGTGGGCCGATCGCCACTGTTCTATAAACCGGCGAACATGCCTCCAGGGCAATCGTTGGCATCTCATCCAAAACCTTCAGAGCCGCCTGGAGAATAGCATAAGAATCGCCAAGATTGCTGCCCAAAGCGATCGCAGCCCGATGTAAGCGATTAGCCCCCTGTCCAGCAGATGTTTTACCAGGTTGGATCAACATAGAGATTAATCGTTAACCCTCCTTGTGCAGGCGGGATCGCCGTGATACAAGCGCAAACCGCTTCGCCCCCTTCCAGTTCCACCTCACAGGCATGACAAGAACCCATTAAACACCCTGTCGGAATACAGAGCCCAGCGCGATCGGCAACTTGCAGCAGTGGCTCTCCCACCTCCGCTGTCACCGTGACATTATCGGGTAAAAAGCGAATCTCAACGCTCATCACATGTTCTCAAAACTAACAACTAGGGCAAAACTAAAAATTAGTACAGCAGACCAGGAGTTTTGCAAGGGGTTCCACCCTTCTTGGGGTCCTACGCCCCTGCTCCCATGGTGCAAAATTTAGGGTTTGCACCATGGGGATAAATTAGGAACTATGAATTCAATTGCTGCAAAATTGGAGTTAAGTCTAAATGGCTACCCACTGAATCAGCCAGTGCATCCAGCATGGCTTCCCGCTGTTCTCGATAGTTCGAGATTCCCGTTGGCAAAGACTTAAGTCCGCGCTGCTGCCGCAACCGATTTAGCCAAGCCCGCCGCCAAGGGCCATTATCAAATAGCCCGTGCAGATAGGTGCCCCAAATGGATTGGGTAATATCGACCACGCCAATATTGGCATCATCAAACAAGGCTTTATAGCTAGGGGTGCCGCCGCTTTCTGCTTCCGCATCCACCAGGTGGCTACGCCCTTGATGAATCTCATATCCCGCTACCGGCAAGCCAACTTGCGGGAAATTCGAAGTCACCAAGCGCTGACGGGCCACTTTTTGTCCCGTGATCACCGTTTTGAGAGGCAATAGCCCCAACCCCTTATACCGCCCTTCTTGTCCTTCCAAGCCTTCGGGATCAGCCAGCAGCTTACCCATCATTTGGTAACCGCCACAAATTCCCAAGACAGTTCCTCCAGCTGCGGCATAGTTTTGAATCGCTTCTGCCATGCCCGTTCGCTGCATGGCTACCAAATCGGCGATCGTCGTTTTGGAACCCGGTAAAATCACAGCATCGGGATATCCCAAGGAATCCTTGATACTGACGTATTTGACATTCACCGTTGGTTCCGACTCCAGCGGGTCAAAATCAGTAAAGTTAGAAATTCGGGGTAGGCGAATCACCGCAATCGTAAGATCGCTGTTGGGGTTGCTAGAGGAGCGATCGAGTAGGGAGAGCGAGTCTTCTGCCGGAAACACCTGATCAAACCAGGGAATAACACCCACCACCGGAATGCCTGTGCGCTCCTGCACCCAGTCAATCCCAGACTGCAATATCGATCGCTGCCCTCGAAACTTGTTGATAATAATGCCCTTAACCAAAGCCCGCTCTTCCGGATCCAGCAGCTCCAGCGTCCCAATAATATGGGCAAATGCCCCACCGCGATCGATATCCACCACCAGCAGCGTTGGCGCATTCAAATATCGGGCGACCCGCATGTTTGTTAAATCTCGATGCTTGAGATTAATTTCTGCAGGACTGCCAGCCCCTTCGCAAATGATCAGATCGTATTCTTCTCCTAGCCGCTGCAGCGATTCCTCGATCGCCTGCCAACCCACTTCAAAGAAGCGATCATAGTACTCCACAGCGCTCACCCGACCTGCCACTCTGCCCTTGAGAATCACCTGGGAGGTCATGTCACCCTGAGGTTTCAGCAGAATTGGATTCATTTCCACGCTGGGCATGATTCCAGCAGCCCACGCCTGCACTGCTTGAGCGTGCCCCATCTCCCCGCCTGTGTTTGTCACATAGGCATTTAATGCCATATTCTGGCCTTTAAAGGGTGTGACTCGCCAACCCTGCCGGCTCAACATCCGACATAATGCCGTCGTGATCAGCGATTTCCCAGCATGGGACGTAGTTCCGACAACCATGATGGCTTTCATCGACGAGAACCTCCGAGGGCTAGGGGGGGGTGAGCAAGGATAGACGGCCGCAGATAAGAGAGGAATTTAAAGGTTCCCGAAGACTTTTGATATTGCTGAAAGGCAGAGCAGTTTAATCGTGAGACGATTGCAACTAAGACTCTCAATAATTGGTACCCCAAAATTTGATATCCCAAAAACGTTTCCTAAAACTGAATCCAACTGGGCAAACGTAACCTGCGACTCAACGCATTATATAAGCGATCGCTCAAAGACGGCGCAGCCAGCCTGCCTCGCTGCTGCCAACGCTCAGACAACTGATGCCCTAAGGGCGTCAGCCGAAAACTATCCGTCAATCCTTGTCCGTCTACTTCTCGCCGCAACAGACCCACCTGAATCAGCCAAAGCAAATAATTCTCAGCCGCTAATTCTGAAAGGGGGCGGTGAGTATAGCCAGTTTGCCACCCTGCCTTACCCGCGATCGCTTTTAGCTCTACGCTCTGTTGCCGCATAGCTGTCAACAGTTTCAGCTCAAAAGGAGCACATCGCAAGGCACGCTCGGCGCGTTTCACCGTAGCGGGGGAATACTGGGTCAATTTTGAGAGAGCAGCGGTGGAATGATCAGGTGCTGTTGAAGTCATGCGGGAAGCTGTGAAATTTAGGAACAACTTGAACCATTCTTCCAAAATCTTAAGCAGAAGAATCAGCAGGTAAATGGAGGTAAGATTGCCCGAACGAGGCGAGCAAGTTTGGGTGAGAGGAGTCACTAACCTCTTCCCGAGGGCTTCGCCTCAAGCTCTTTTCGAACAATTAATTAGAACCACCTACTCAGTAAAAATTATTAAGTATCTTTATCTATATTATGCCGTTTCTTCAGATACCGGGAGTTCAATTCATTTTGGCAAGTTTTTAAGCTTTTTTGGGTTGACTTAACGCAAGATCAGAGAACGGAGATGGCTGTAAGCAGCAAATTTGGACAAGGAAGATGGGAGCAAAGATGGCGGAGTAGAGGCAAGATAGCTTTTTCCAAACCGATGTAGTCCAGGAAATAAAATATAGGGGATCCATCCTGTCTGGGGATACAGCCTCACGCTTCTTGGAGTTTTTTGGAGTGAGCAATGCTATACCTGATCCTCTCAAAATCTATCTTCCCTTTGATCAGTCCAGATTACTTACTCAGTTTCATAGGTTGAGGCAATATGGATAAGAAAGATGAAGCGTTTGGCATTATACCCATCTGGCGGCAGGCAGATGGCGATCGATTTTTGTTGATCCAACATTGGGCAGGGCACTGGGGATTTCCCAAAGGCCATGCGGATCCAGGTGAAACTGCGATCGCCACTGCCTGCCGAGAGCTTGAAGAAGAAACGGGGATTCAAGACTACGATGTTATTGAGGCTGTGTCTTTTACCGAAAAATACACTTTTGTTCGGGAACGCAAGCTTGTTGAGAAAACGGTCACTTATTTTCCTGCCTTTGTGAAATCCGCTACAGTGACTTGTCAAGAGCAGGAAATTAAAGATTATGCCTGGGTTAATCTAGACGATGCCCTGCAAAAGATTACCTTTAACCAAGCTCGGCAGCTGCTTTTAAGGGTGAATGAGTATTTACACAACGCTTCAGCTTAATACCTTACTTCACCTACAGGAAACACTTGAGTCTGCTCTAGAAAAAACTGGGGTCTCATAACGCTTGGTTAGAACCCGGATGTTTTTTGAAAGCCTCGCTTCCGTGCGGCTTTCAAAAACATTCGGTACTGCACCCTGGTACTGCACACCATCGAAAATCAACCTAATCCTTCTATCAAGGGATGGCAATCCCAAATAATTTATGTTACGAATACTAACAAGATTGGATAACTAATCCAAAAATGTGTTTCTACTTCAAATTCACTTCGTAAGAGGATGTGCTAGTGACTCTACCTTTTCAGCTTGCCCAACCCACCCAAGACTCTTTGATTGCAGAATTCTTTCAGCGATCGGTAGGGCAATGGCGATCAGAGCGTCGCTACTACACCTTGCCCGATGGAGAAACTAAGGAAATGGTTAGCTTAATTTCAATTCGTTTTCTGGCACAGGGTTGTCCAGAATTGCAAAAGCTAGCCCAAATGCACCAGCTTGAGGATGTAACGCTGATGTCCTGCGGGGCAGAGGTGAGCTGGAACAGCGCAGACTCGGTATCAGGCAAAAAGCAATCCCAGGGCAACACGCTCTTTGGAGCAGGTGGAGAAGTGTTGTATCGCGATCGCGGGTTTGCTACTCCTAATCCTGTGACAGCACAGTTTTATTTCACCAATCCTGAGACCCTTTGCTTACGCACAGAATACAAAGGTTCAGTTTTTGAGGAAGAATTGAAGCTGATCGGACGGCAGTATCGAACTCGTCAAACTATTATTTCGCGGGCTGGGGAACAGCAAATGATTGGGCAATATTTGGAAAAACGCATCAGCTAAGAGTTACTTGCCCACCCACAAAACTAACGCTGTAGCTGTTCTCAATTGCACATAGTGCCCCGGCTTTAGTCAAGCACAAAGAATCATAAAATCTCGGAGAGTGCAGAACTCTCCGAGATTTTTAAGCTTAAGGATCGCTTGGTTTAGCAATCCTTAGCAGATTTGAAGCAAGAAACGGGCTAACCCATCTTAGATTAGCCCGCCGATTTGGGAACGCTGAGAGGGACTACTTTTGCAGAACCAACTTGACGTTAGCGTTTTGCAAACCAGGACGCTTCACTTCAGCAAGCGTCTTGTTCACAGCGTACTTCTGGTTGATGGAGTTGATCAACTCAGTTTGGTTGTGCTTCTTAGCAACGCCCCAAAGGTCAGCGATCAAGTCAAAAGAGCCATCAGCATTGCGAGACCAGCCTAGATCGTACTCACCTTCGAGAACAGCAACGATGTCAGAACGAACGCGCTGACCGTTGTAGCCACGAACATCAGCTTCAGTCTTAACGGAGATACCGAGATCGCGCAAAGAAGACTTCAGAATTTCAGCGTCAGTGATCTTGGTACGCAGAGTGCTAAAGTGAGACATTGGGATTTCCTCCAGTAGAGAAGTTGAGAGAAACGACAACGTTTTGAGAATAAATGGTACCGTGCTGCTCAGCGGTTGGAACGCCAACGGCATGCGGCTGTCTTTATCAAACTGCTAGCCTTAAGCTAGCCTTTCCCCCTGTTGGGAGCAGAGGAGAAAGCCTTTTAGAACTCCAGTCGCTGATATTCAGCAACGGAAGCAGCGGCAGGTCGCGCTCTTTGTCTTGCCCAATCTCTGAGGGCTGTGACCTGCTCGCTCATGGTCTTGGAAAGCGGTAGAGTGGCTCGCATAGCGGCAATAATGTCCAGTTGGGTAAACTCCCGTTCCTGGGCAAAGGCTTCGTACATTGCAGCAATGAGCGCCTGCTCAATCTCCGCTCCCGAAAAACCATCACAAACTTTGACCAGTTGATCCAAATCGAAGCGCTCAAGATCGCGACGGCGCTTGGAAACATGGATTCTGAAAATTTCTTTACGCTCCTCTGGAGTAGGCAGATCGACGAAGAAGATTTCATCGAAGCGTCCTTTTCTGAGGAACTCACCCGGTAACCGCTCGACTCGGTTTGCCGTTGCCATCACAAATACAGGAGAGGACTTCTCTTGCATCCAGGTCAAGAAAGAACCAAAGATTCTGCTAGAGGTTCCCCCATCTGAATCCGCTGAACCCGTGCTTCCAGCAAACGCCTTGTCAATTTCATCAATAAACAAGATAGCTGGAGAGATAGATTCCGCTGTCTTCAGAGCGTTGCGAAGGTTAGCTTCCGATCGCCCCACCATAGAGCCGTCATAAACCCGACCCATGTCCAAGCGTAGGAGAGGTAAGCTCCACAACCGAGAAGTCGTTTTGGCAATTAAAGACTTACCGCAACCCGGAACGCCCAAAATTAACATCCCTTTAGGCTGAGGCAAACCATATTCCCTGGCTCGTTCGGTAAAAGCATTTGAGCGCTGCCGCAGCCAGTGCTTTAGCTCCTCCAAACCACCCACAGCATCCAGCGTTTCATCCTCTTCGATGTACTCTAAGATGCCGTTGCGTCGGATGAGTTGCTTCTTCTCAGAAAGAACAATATCAACCTCGGCTTCTGTCAGTCGCCCTGCAGTCACTTGGGCTTTACGATAAACCTTTTCAGCTTCATCGCGGGTGAGACCTAGCGCTGCTTTAAGCAACTTTTCGCGTGTTTCGGTAGTCGGACGGCGATTGCGAGTCTGATCCAACTGCTGAGTCAAGACCTGATTGAGTTCAGTCATGTCAGGCAGTGGATAATCTAGAACCGCAACCTCTTTCTCCAGCTCGATGGGAATGCTTTGTACCGGAGACATCAAGATAATCGTCTTGTTTGTCTCTTTGAAGCTGGCGATCGCATCACGCAACCATCGAGTCACGGCTGGGGAATCGATGAAAGGATGCATGTCCTTAAAGACAAACAACCCAGGCTCGCGCTGACGAATCACCCACTCAACGGCCGCTTCGGGAGAAACCGTATTGTGCTGAGTGATGTTTCGGGGCTGACCATACTCAACAATTCCGTGAGTAACTGTCCAGATAAAGACTCGCCGTTGCGGCTTCATTTGGGCAATGGTTGCAATCGTCTGCTCAGCCCGTTCCTCCTCGGACGTAACAAGGTATATCAGAGGATATTGAGCCTGAACTAGAACACTGAGCTCTTCTTTCATGACCACCAGACCTACTGTAGAGACGGTGCAGACGCTATATAACTCGATCGCGAAACGCAGTTAAACTGACACCACTGATACCTGTAACCAGCACCTGAGCTAGACCTGTCAATCTAGCAAGGAACTAACGCTTCTTCCCCTGACTGTCCGGGATTAAGTCGCTCTTGATTTCCTTCCCCTATTAGAGAGTCACCCTCCGAAAGAATGACAGCCGACTCTCTTAAGGCAACCACATCGCCATCACGCAATACCAAAGAGTTCATACATTCCGGACAGTTATAAACCCGGTGAACCTGCCCGTGAGATGACTCGACCTCATCCACAACATCTGAATGAGTTAGATAAAACTCGATCGCACGTTCAGCCATTGCAGACATCGGTTCCAGTTCCACAGCCGAACGAATTTTCAGTTGGCGGTGCAGGTCTGGAGGAAGGTAGAGAGTAACTTTGTGCTTGTCTTGCATAACAACTACATGGTGAATACCCGGGTATGAATGACAGAATAATGCCTTTTCCAGGATGCTGTCAAGACAGCAGAACGTTATGACAGCATTATTGTTACATTCCTTTACAAATAGCTGTAATGTTTGATATCACAGGGTTTAGCTAACAAAAACTTTCGACTTGTCAACTCTCTGCGGTTAGGTTATCAGGCACGAGCGATGCAGGATCAACAGCAAGGCGTAACTCCTGGTAAACCTGCCGAAGCGATTCAAGTTGATAGTGAGCGTTTAAACCACTGGGATTGGGCAACACCCACAACAACGTGCCGTAGAGCGATTCAGTCTGCCGTCCGACGATCGCCTTCGGTTGTTTAAAAGCAGTGCGGTACGCGCCAATGCCCAAGATGGCCAGACAGTGCGGACGATAGTGCTGCACTTTGTTTGCCAAAGTTTGATGCCCGGCTACCAGTTCGGCAGGGGCAAGGTCGGTGGCGGCAGCGGTGGCACGATCGACAATATTGGTAATGCCATAGCCTCTTTGCAACAGGCTTTCTCCTTCGGCAGGAGCCAAGAGGCGATCGGTAAAGCCTGCCGCATACAGCGTGGGCCAAAAGCGGTTGCCGGGTCGGGCAAAATGATATCCGACGACAGCGCTATACAGGCTAGGATTAATGCCGCAAAACAAAACTCGCAGTTGGGGAGCAATTAAATCAGGAACAGTTTTGCCGATCGCTGCCTGAATTTCGGCTTTGCTGGGCTTGTAGGGAGGCTTCTTCACTATTCTCAAAGACTCTTTTAAAGATTCATTATTGAGGATAGGGCGATCGCCCTTCTACCTCTTGCCTAAGAATCGCTGTGTATACGTTGCTCATCTCAGAATCACCTCACTTATGGGTGCAGGAGCACGTGACATTACGCCTTGCACTCATGTTACACGCATGGCATATTTACCTATTGGACGTGCAGCAACGATCGCCCCGATGAGGCGAATCATCCGCCCCCTCCTATCTCAACGCCCAAATGCTCGCCTTACCTCCGCTCGCAGCAGGTAATAGATCACCCCTACACTGACCGCGATCTGCAACACCGCAGCACTCTGGTTCTCTGCCCCACTGGCGATCGTTGAAAGATTGCTAACAATTCCTAAACCTTGTAATATCAGCGTCGCGATCCAAGCCCAGCCCTTCAGCTTAAATAGACCATAAGCCAGCAGCAAGCTCAGCAACCCAGAAATCAGCAAAAAAATTGCAAAACTGGTTACGAACGTGCCATCTTGCGGAATTGTCGGCACTTCAGAAAGCTGTCCTATAATCGCATCTCTAAAGAACAGCGTCCCCAAGCTGCCAATCAAAATCAAAATAGCTCCAATTAATTGGAGAACTGCAACGATAGTCACCCCAAGCGGCCGATGCATTGACAGAAAATGAAAGACGACGCCTAGAGAATATCATCTCTACTTCTATTCCCGATTTCTCATTCCCCATTTCCTAATTCCCCTTGACCCTCATCCTCCCCCAAACCCAACGTCGTTCCCACCCTCAACTAGGACTCTACAGCACCCTGCTGCCCCCCTTAGTTTGGATGACGCTGCTATACTTTGTGCCGATCGCCCTGCTCATTTCCTATAGCATCTGGCGGCTGGAGGCATTTGATATTGTCAAAGAATTTAGCCTGGTTAATTTCCGCACCATCCTGACAAGTAGCGCCTACCGTACCATCATTGGGCGAACTGTCTTAACAGCATTGAGCGTTACCCTGATTGATATTGCGATCGCCTTACCTTTGGGCTACTTCATTGGGCGGTATGGCGGACGCTACCGCAGCCTGCTGACGCTGCTGATCATTCTTCCCCTATGGTCTAGCTATCTGGTGCGCGTCTTTGCCTGGAAAATTATTTTGGGCTACAACGGAGTTCTCAATACCGCACTGCTGTCTGTTGGGATTCTTCAGCAGCCTAGCCAAATTTTTCTCTACAACCAGTTCTCCACAACCCTGACATTTGTCCATGTTTGGCTGCCTTTCATGATCTTGCCCGTTGTTACCGCGTTCGAGCGGTTACCTCAAGACTTGCTAGAAGCCTCTGCCGACTTAAACGCCCCGCCCTGGATCACCTTTCGTCGGGTAATTTTGCCTCTCGTCACCCCTGGCATCTTAGCCGGTTCCATCAACGTCTTTTCTTTGACCTTAGGAGACTTTATTACACCCAACTTAGTCGGCAGTCCTAGCGGTATTATGCTGGGTAACGTAATTTCTTCTCAGTTTGGGGTGTCCTACAATTGGCCCCTGGGAGCCGCCTTTGCCCTGATCGTCATGCTGATCGTCTTTTTGGGCTTAGGAATTGCCTTACGGCAGGGAGCGATCGAGCAATTATAGTGAGACTTAATTGTAGTGAGAGTTGCTGTAGTGAGAGTTGTTGTAGTGAAACTTATGTAGTGAAACTTAGAGCAACGATATGCTAGCAATATGCTGTAGTGAAGCTCAGAAATAATAAAACCCCCCAGCCAGAAGCCAGGGGATTAATCAGGGTGCATCTACCACTCTATTCTTCTCAACTGCGGCAGCGGCATCAGGAAGAAAGCAGGATTCATCAAAACTTTCTGGCAGAAACAAAAAATCCCCAGCCAAAGCCAGGGATTAGTCAGGGTGCATCTACCACTCCATTCTTCTTCGGAGTTTTCACTCAATCAGGATAGTTTTGCCTCACCTTGATGACTCCTGGTTACGACATCACTTTTTGCTCGGTTACCAAGGTGAGGCTACTCCAGCCACCCTGGGCATCATAGCTACGAATCATCCGCTGCCGCAGCGTTTCGCTAGTCAGCCAACCTGCTTCTAAAAAAAAGGGCTGTCGCTTAGGAAGGGTTAAAGGTGTGTTCGCAGAAGCCCCATCAGGCAACAGCAGCACTTGAATAGGGTACTTGCCCTGCTCAAATCGTAAGATCGAACCCTCAATGGTGGCTGTAGAAGTGAACTCTAGTTCTGGGGTCGTTAGTCGTTGAGTCAAACGATCGCCTTCCCTTTGAATCACTAAATGGGTAGCATATCGATTAGGCGATCGCAAGTCTGGATAGATCGTCACCGCTTCTCCTTGCCAGTGACCCAGTAACGCATCTACAGTTAGCAGCGGGCGCTCTGCTACAGGCGTATTTTGCCGGTGTTCACGAATCAACGTAAAGCTAGACAGCTGACTCTCTTTGTTAAACAGTTGAACCAAGCGGAGGCGGCGATCGCCCTGAATGAACCCTAACTCAGCGCCAAATTCCGAGAATGGTGCTAGTTGAATGGACCCTTGAGAGAACTCACCCATCTCAAAAAATAAGGTGCTGCGATTCAGAGTGCTGTACTCCAAGACCTTGTTATAAACAATTTCTCCAGTCTGCGAAAAATGTTGGATCGTCTGGCGGATGGTGCGATTTTCATTTAAACCCTCCAGTGTCACCAAGCTGGGAATATCCTCCCGGACTGTTCCCTGTGCCGAAAGCCGCGTAAATGACCCTTGCCAATCCCCTAAATTGTGCAGCAGACTATCCCATTGAGACGGTGAATGATTAGCCATAAAGAGCTACAGGGATTCCATGAGAGCTAAATAGATTAAGTCGCTGTTCAAAAATCAGAACATCCATACTCAAGCGTTGGTGCAACAGAACCTACAAGTATGACTTGCTATTTTAGCGGGGTATCGGCAGTTTCCAACAGGCTATCTGAGCGGTGCAGCAAGCGATTTTTGCTTCTAGCCTTCATCCAGGCTGGAGGGCTGAATGGGAAGCGAGTGCCAGCAGCAGGACTCCTTTGATAAACCGCATAATCTACATAAACGAGCTGAAGATAGCGGATTGAATGCATTTAACGACACTTGCCATAAGCAGTGCTAAACAAAATTTTTGCCAAAAAATATTGAGTCTTTCCCCGGATAGAGGATAAATTACCTGTATAAGTGTGTACAATTTAGCCTTGCTTCATAAATCAACGCCTTTTTTAATTTCTTGATGAAGTTATTTCTCACAGTTTGGGCGAATCAAGCAATTTCAATACTATCGACCCTAGAGGAAACTGGAGCTCCAGGCTAGATAGGTGCCGAGTTTATCTAAGCTCGCATCGAAGTTTTAGATCACGGATTGTTGTATCAGGGTTTTCTAGCAAAAGTTCTGCTTATGCTCAGCTTCGTAGTTTTACCGGTTGACTACAGTAGCCCAATTCTAGCCAGTCTTGCTAGTTCGGCAAACTTTGCCTTAGAAGTTGCAGAGCCGCGCCCAGCAATTGCACCTTTGCCGCTGCTGTCTTCATCAGCGCTAGGGCGATTAACGACCTCTGGGGCAACCAACTCAGCTCTGGTTTCAGCCATCCCCAAACTTCCCTTCCTGACGCCGCTACGGATAGCCATTCCCACCGTATTTTTTCAGCCCGCATTTTTTAGATCTACCAGTTCTCCGGACATGGTAGCCCAACGGACTTCAGATCAGCTTGCTTCCAGCACACTGCGGCTTCGCGTTGTCAAAAGCATCTCTAGCTGGTCTTCTGGCGTCAGCAAGGCGTTAGAGTTTAAAGCTCCGCTGGTGGCAGTTGTAGAGGTCAAAAATCCGCGATCGCACCCTGTTCCGGCTCTCGATAAAGACAAAGAAGGAGAGGATAAAGGCGCGAACACGGTTAAAGGCGATAGTGAAAGGAATAGCGCTGCGCCACAACCACAAAATTGCCTGGCAGCAGAAGCGATCTTGCCTAAGGCAGAGATTCCCCAGCTATTTCAAGTGCAGGTTAAAGGCCAGGTTGTTGCCAATATGCCGACGCAGGCTCAGGCCGCCACTCTAGCAGAGCGCTTGCAACAGACCCTTGAACGCCCAGGCTTTGATCCTACGTCCCTGCAGGCGGCTCTCATCGATACGATTCCAGTCGGCAAGGCAGGGGACACAGTCCTGTTTGAGATCGACAACAGTTTGTCAAACCAGTTCGATCGCAATCCTGAACTAATCGCGATCGGCTGGATCAACAGTCTGCGAACGGCACTGGAAGTTCCGCCCATTGCGCTGGCGGATGCCCAAACCAAAATGCTTGACCTTTCTCCCAGCAACCGGCAATTGAAGGGCAAAGCCTCTTGGTACGATTCATCCTTGGCAGGCAACCCCACCGCCACAGGCGAAACCTTTGACTCAACAGCGCTAACAGCCGCTCATCCTACACTTCCTTTTGGTACCTATCTTAAAGTCACCAATCAGGAAACCAAGGATTCGGTGATTGTCCGCATCAATGATCGCGGTCCTTACTTAGAAGATCGATCCCTGGATGTATCGGGTGAAGCGGCTCGTTGCTTGAATAGTGAAGCTGCGGGCGTTGTGCCGTTTCAGGCAGTGGTGATGGCAACGCCTAAAAGTTCAACGCCCGAAAGCTCAGTTTCTCAACCTTCAGCCCCTGAACGTTCAGGAGCAGAAGGTTCAGGTGTGAATCAAACGACTGAAACTCCTGAGGAAGCAACCCCTTCTCCAACGCCTTAGTCATTGCGCTAGAAAACGTTAGGCAAACCCAGCGCGATGCATTAATGCCACATGGTTTGGCAAGATAATGTGGCGATCGTTGCCCACAATTAGCCAACCTTCTTCTTGGAGCTGGCTAAGTAGGCGGGTTACGGTTACCCGAGTCGTGCCAATGGCATTGGCTAACTGCTGATGAGTCAACCGTACACTCAGGCGGATGCCTTCTGGAGCCGGTTGTCCAACTTCTTGAACCAGCAGCAGCAGTAAGTGGCGCAGTCGCTCTTCTACCCGTCGATAGCCCACCATCGCCAAAATGGCTTCAGTTTGCTGCAATCGCCTGGTCAACTGTCGGAAAATGCCTTGCGCTAATACATGCGACTGCTCAACTTCGGCCATTTTAAGCCGCATCAGATCTACGTCACTCAAGGCTGTAGCTTGGTAAGGACGAATCAGGGCTAGCGGCAAGCCAAACGGCATCGAGGGACAAGCTAAACCCAAGAGCGCTTCATCTCCCGTGTCGTACAGCGTGCCCAACTGCACAACCCCACGACAGACGACAAAAATTTCATCAGGCAGCATCCGGATCATTTGCCCCCCCCGGTAAGGCTGCAAGCTGCGCCCTTGATAAACCTCCTCCAACAGTTGACGTAGTTCGGGCTGAGGCTTTGCTTCTAAGGCTGAGGAGTGGAGCATACCGTGTAACCTGGCTAACGTTTGAGCATCAGCATAGAGTCCTCAGCTAAAGGTAAGGTAATTGAAACATTGTCAACAAGTTAGAAAAAGATTGAGATTCGGTTAAGGTTTGGCTGCGACCCATCATCCTTCTAAACACCGAATTGCCTCTAGCATGCCCCGGGCTTTATTCAACGTTTCTACATACTCTCGTTCAGGTTCTGAGTCTGCGACTAACCCAGCTCCAGCTTGAACGCTCACAATATGTTTTCCGTCAGCCTGACTGCGGACAACCATCGTGCGAATCGTGATGGCCGTATTTAATTGTCCCTCAAAGTCATAGTATCCGTATGCGCCGGAGTATACACCCCGCCGACAGGGTTCTAAATCGTGAATGATTTCCATTGCACGAATTTTGGGCGCACCGCTCACCGTTCCTGCAGGAAAACAGGCTTTCAGAAGTTCCCAGGCAGTTTTGCCCGGAGCCAGCTTGCCAACCACATTGCTAACAATGTGCATAACGTGAGAGTACCGTTCAATCACCATGAGTTCATCAACGACGACAGTGCCATTGGCGCAAACTCGTCCTAGATCGTTGCGTCCTAAATCCACCAGCATGACGTGTTCCGCCACTTCCTTGGGATCTTGCAGCAGGTCAGCAGCAAAGTCAGCATCTTGCTGAGGCGTTTTACCTCTCGGTCGCGTTCCGGCAATTGGTCGCAAGGTGGCTATCTTTAAGCCCTCCCCTCCCGGTGCCAAATCTGCTTTAACCATGACCTCGGGGCTAGAGCCAATAATTTGCCAATCTTGGAAGTGAAAGTACGCCATGTAGGGCGAGGGGTTGATCAGCCGCAGCGATCGATACAAAGCAAACGGATCGCCGCTAAACTCGGTTGAGAGCCGCTGCGAAATCACTACCTGAAAGATATCTCCTGCTCGAATATGCGCCTTGGCTGTCTCGACATTGGCGCAAAACTGCTCTTTGGTGGTGTTGCTGACATATCGAGCCGCCAGCCCGCCTTCCTCCACCTTGGCTCTACCTTGCATCGGCGGTGTCCACTGTAAGAGGGTATCTCGTCCAGATAGCGGCAGCTGCAACTTGTTCAAAAGCTGACCCACGCGATCGCAGGCTTGTTGATAGGCTTGCTCCAGTTGGGTTTGGGGATCCCGCAGGTCAGCATAAGCGATCGCCCAAATCTTCCGCTGCACCTGGTCAAAGATCAACAGTTGGTCAATCTGCATCCATAGCCCGTCGGGTAAATCCTCTTCGGTCAGCGGATAAATAGGGACACGCGGCTCAATCCAGTTAATTAGTTCATAGCCCCAAAAACCGAACAAACCGCCAATTCCAGGGGGCAGATGAGCCAACTTCACCGGATGGTAGGGTTCCAGGCAGGTTGCCAGCGCCTTAAAGGGATCTCCTTCAAATCCCTGAGTGGAGCCATCCCGGTAAGTTTGAGTGGTTTGGTGCCCTCGTGTTTCTAAAATCCAGAGCGGATCGCAACCCAAGAAACTGTAGCGCCCAATGTTTTCACCACCCTCAACAGATTCCAGCAAAAAGCTGTAGGGCTGTCCAGCGCAAACTTTATACCAGGCAGAAACAGGAGTATCTAAATCAGCCACCCATTCCTGAAATACTGGTACAAAGTTGCCCTGCTGAGCTAGCTCCTTAAATTGTGCAAAATCGGGAAAAACCATTTACCTACCCTGTCACACTGCGTCTTTGGTCAGGTGCATCCAAGTTTAGCATTCTATCCTTAGCGCTATTTGTTCACCCGTTGGCAGGATGAAATCAAGCCGACAATTAGAGAGGATTTAAATGTTAGGGAACACGTTTTCGCATACACTGTCATGATGAACAGCATGGTGACAACAAGATGTAAAAAGTTTTTGAGTCAGTGATTTCTACAGCAATCGTGCAGTGATCTTTAAGCTGAACGGCGTAGAAATACAGTAGAGCAGATGAGCTAGATTGAAATAGGCTAGCGAAGTCAGACAATCTCAACAAATTCAACTCTGACTGACCCGGAATGCAGATTTAGCTACTGTATCTATCTAGTAATTTCAAGCATCCCAGCGACTTTGGGAATCCCCCTTCAACAAGACACCCATTTAGCTCCAGTGACAGGAGAAATTAATCCCATGAAAGATTTCGTTTCAGACGCTCCAAATGCCAACCGCTACACCTACTTTGTGGCTTTCTATGGCAAAGATTTCCAAAAGCAAACGGCAGTGCTCCATGTCCAGCACGACTTTACAGACTCCATTCAAGACCTACATGTGCGGATTCGCAACCGCATCAACAATGTTTTAGGACAAGAAACTGCTTCCTGCTATCACATTTTGGCCTTGGCGGCCCCCGAAGCAATTCCTGTCTGATTTTTGAGATCAGGTAAACCAGGTAAATCAGGGCAATTTCTAGATCAGAGCAGCTTCCTTCGTTGAATTTGGTGAAGTTGCTAGATAGCTGAGATTGGTTTGCATAGCGCTGCTTGATTCGCGATCCATCGGATAACGCTACCCGATGGATTGGAATTCCTGGACAACATTTTACTGTTGGGGTTGTCGGATTGCCTTCCATGGCAGGCGCTCTATGATGTAGGTTGGACAGGATGTGTAGGTTGGCAAGAGCCTCAGGGTTGCCTCAACCGCCATCCACAACCTTTCATCTAGAAACAGTATGGACTTGAAGATCACGAATGCCTGCTTGCCCGATCGCTCTGGAACCTGGGATATTGCGATCGATCAAGCTCAGATCATTGACATTGCTCCGGCAATTCCAGGCTCAGCAAATACGCTGTTAGATGCCGCCGGTAAACTGGTCATTCCCGGCTTAGTAGATCCCCACTTTCATTTGGACAAGGCTCTGCTGCTCGATCGCAGCCCTGCCCAAGTGGGCAATTTTGCCGAAGCAATGCAAGAAACCCTGCGCCTAAAGCAATCTTTTACCGTTGCAGATATTCAGTCCCGCGCCAGACGGATTATTGAAGCAGCGATCGGCTTTGGGATCACCGCAATGCGCAGCCATGTGGAGGTTGATCCCACCGTTGGGCTAACCGGCATGGAAGCACTGCTGCCCCTGCGCTCAGAATATGCTTGGGGACTGACACTCCAGCTTGCCGTTTTTGCTCAGGAAGGCATTACGAATCACGCCAGCACCGAACCTCTGCTGCGGCAAGCCATGAAAATGGGAGGCGATGTGATTGGCTCTGCCCCTTACGTTGATCCTGATCCCCAGCGCAATGTGCAAATCATTTTTGAGATTGCCCAAGAATTTGATTGCGATGTGGATTTCCATTTAGATTTTCTAGACGATGATCAGCCGCTGCTATTGCCATTTGTGATTCAAGAGACGATCCAACGAGGCTGGCAAGGACGAGTATGTTTGGGGCATATGACCAAATTGGCCGCCTTACCGCCCACAGCATTAGCGGCGATCGCGCCTCAAATTCAAGCGGCTGGCATTTCTATCCTGGCGCTACCTGCTTCTGATCTGTATATCATGTCTCGCAAAGACACCCACAATGTGCGACGAGGCGTTGCCCCAATTCAGCGGCTATCTGAACTGGGCGTCAATGTGGGATTAGCAACTAATAATGTCCAAAACCTATTTACCCCGTTTGGGGATGGCGATGTCTTAAAAATCTGTACGCTGTTGGCGCAAGTGCTGCAACTGGGAACGATTGCCAGTCATCAACTTTGTCTAGAGATGGCAACAACGCAAGCAGCCCAGGCGATCGGTATTCACAATTATGGGGTAGCCGTTGGCAAAGTTGCCGACCTGGTGATTTTGGACGCGGTTTCAGTAAGTGAGGCGATCGGTTCAGCGCCCGTCGGCAGAACGGTGATTAAGCGAGGTCAAGTCGTTGCCGCCAGTCGGCTAGAGCGCAAATTTTCGATCTCATCTCAGGCAAAGTAAGAGCTTGGACAGAAGGGCTACTGCCCCAGAGAATTAGGAGACTGAAGGCGTTCGAGATCTGTCCTCGCAGGGATGATCCCAGTGCTGGATTGACTACAAGATAGACAGGCACCTTGCTAAACCGTTCTCCCTTGGGAGTGTAAGTCGGACATTTTTATGAGCCAAATGAGCCAAATGAGTCAATTTTTTCAATTTGAGGCAGATTTTGCATCCACGTTGCGCTGCATTCCAATGCTAGTGCGCTACAAGCTGGATACCTGTGGTGTGAAGCTGAAGTTACACCATTGGAGCCACCTCACCCCAGACGAGCGGCAAACCTTGCTAGACGCTCCTTGCTCCACTGCACCTGAAATTCAAGCGTATCGATCGCTCACTCATCACCTGGTAGCAGCCCACCTAGATGAAGTGCCATCCGACTTACCCATTGATGATCACCCCGATTGGGATGACTCAACCCAAATTCCTGCCAGCGTCCAAGAGCAAGGCAGAACGGTAGGAACCCAACTTACATCCGAGCAATGGGCAGGATTAAGCCATCTGCAACGCTTTGCCCTGATCAAACTCAGCCGTTCTAGCCACGAAAACAAAAACTTTTTACCCGCCCTGCAAGAATTTCACTTGGTTTAGGGTCGGGATGAAGCACTGGATAGCACTGGATGGAGAGATTTCATCCACAATCCTCAGAGAATTGATTTTTGATGGCACGCTTTCAGCATCAAGTTCTAAAATTCAAGTTGCGACTTCAGTCTCCCCTTGAGCAAGTAAACGAGAGCCATGAGCGACACCGATCTGATTATCCTGGTGATCTTCCTGATTTGCGTGACCTACGTGGTGCGCCGGGCGATCGAGGACTTGGACGATCAAACTAAATTTGAGTTTGACAAGAGCAGCCTAGAAGCCCAACTCGACGAGAAAACACTAGGAGAAACCAAGCTCAAGGACATTGTTGAAGTTGGCTTTAGATTTGACCATCGCTACAAATTCTCTGACCAACCCAAATCTTTAGCAGCCACTATCAAAAACAAATCCCAAAATGTCCACATTTATGCAGATTGGGACAAAAGCACTATCACAAATTACGAAAATACTTCCCGTCGGCTTATCCGCCTCAATGCCAATAAACAGCTCAGCAGCACCAATCTGCCGATTGGCTCCCAATTCGCCAACCCGATTACGCCCGGCAATAGTCTGAGTGTGCAGCTGACTGCCGAAGAGGTGGTGAAGAAAAATGCTGAAGCCAATGTGCTTGAACCGCAAGTCCCGCTAGTTGACCTAACCGATTTAGAGAAAAGGGCTAAAGATAAGGTCAAGAAGCCTTCTAAAGCTCTCAAAGACATGCACATCAAGTTTGCAGACAGGCAAGCCCCTCTGGAGTTTTCCATCCGGCTGATGCTGCGGATGAATCAGATCGACGAGAATGGTAGAGGGGGTAGTGAGTATCAGTATCCGCTCTGGTGCAAATTCAAAATCTATAACATGCACTGGTGGGATCAAATTCCCTGGAATCCTAAGCCAAAGCCCTAAAGACAGGAGGCAAACCCCACTCCTTGCCGCTTTGAAATAAACTAGAACCAAGGGAAGAGGAGGCGCAGGCGGTTACGGATTAAGGCAATCTGTCTTAGTCTGAGGAAAGTCCGGGCTTCCGAAAGACCAAACTTGCTGGGTAACGCCCAGTGCGAGCGATCGTGAGGATAGTGCCACAGAAAGATACCGCCAGTGGAATTCTTTCATTTTTTGGAATGCCAGTCATTCTGGAAAACAAGAACCTCAGGTAAGGGTGCAAAGGTGCGGTAAGAGCGCACCAGCAGCGTTGAGAGGCGCTGGCTCGGTAAACCCCGGTTGGAAGCAAGGTCGAAGGAGCGATCGGTTGGTCTTTTTCCGGCTCCGAGTAGGGGAGGAGGAATCCTGCTCCTGCGAAATCCGCTAGAGGTGCTTGGTAACAAACATCCCAGATAGATAACTGCCCTCTGGATGGCATTGCCATTCAGATAACAGAACCCGGCTTATGTCCGCCTCTTCCCTTTTTATAGCGATCGCCATCGCGCTGAGGACAGAGTCCCCGGCACCTGTTCTTACCCAATTGCCGATCGCTAGAGGTCATGCTTTAGAGATGTTGTTGATTTTTGCAAGACGCATTCCGCAAAATTTTCACATCCTTCAACAGCACCGAGACCCATAGAGAGGATCTTCAGAATTAAGGCTATTTTCCATGCTCCGCTCCGATCCACGTCGTGCTAAACAGTTAAGGCAGTTTGTCCAGAAACTAGGATTACCTGAGCAGTCTCCTGTTAAGTGGGAGCTGTTAGATCTGGCGCTAACGCACCCAACCGCCTCTGCTGAAGCCAACTACGAAAGGCTAGAGTTTGTGGGAGATGCAGTGGTGAAGCTGGCAGCCGCTAAATTTTTGTTTGAGACTTATCCAGACGCTGCAGAGGGCGAACTTGCCGCAATTCGGAGCATTTTGGTGAGCGATCGCCTGCTGGCCCAAATTGCCGATCAATATGGATGCGATCGCTACCTGCTGATGGCCAACAGCGCCCTGGCTGACAAAGTGGGGCAAGAAACCCGATTTGCAGCCACCTTTGAAGCCATTCTGGCTGCCCTTTACCTTAGTACAGGCAACCTCAGCCTCATTTGCCCCTGGCTAGACACGCACTTTCAGCAGTTTGCCGAAACCATTCGCCGTGATCCCACCTTGCAGAACTATAAAGGGGCACTGCAAGCCTGGACACAGAACTACTATCAAGCTTTGCCCGAATATCGCGTCACTGAAGTGGGGCAGACTTACGGAGATAAAGAGCGCTTTGTGGCTGAAGTTTGGTTCCAAGGGAAACAATGGGGACAAGGCAAAGGACAATCTAAAAAAGCTGCTGAACAAGCTGCCGCTGAAGTGGCGTTTGTATCGCTGCAAAATACGAGCAATCCTAGCGGTAATTTCAGCAATTCCCCGGAACTACAGGAGTAAGTTTGCAGGGCACTCTAGAACCGAACTCCCCTCAATGTTTTAGCCGAATGGGGAATCGGGCTTAGAGCGCAACCTATGGTACTCCTCCCTTCCACCCGCTTCACCTCATCCCTAGCCTCAGAGCCTAGCCTCTCTGAAGCCGAGCATTTACGCTCTCACGTCTCTATCACTTCACCGCCGCCAGTCAATATTGCGATCTTTGGCGTTGGTCGCTGGGGCACTCACCTGCTGCGAAATTTTGCGAATCACCCTCAAGCCAATGTGGTTGCAGTCGTTGATCCTTGTCCCGATCGGCTGAGGGACATATCACAGCAATTTCAGCTCGATGGCGCTATTTTGACGAACGATGCAGCGTTAGCCATGCACCATCCGGATGTAACAGCAGTGGCGATCGCCACCCCTGCCGCCACCCACTACCCCTTAATTCGGACGGCGCTGCAAACGGGTCTGCATGTCCTGGCCGAAAAGCCCCTGACTTTAGATACCCCGGATGCTCTGGAGCTATGTTGC
>DATNOY010000693.1:0-3371 GCA_036703495.1 Coleofasciculaceae cyanobacterium | reverse complement strand
ATTCGATCGAATGTATTCAATATATCAATTTGTTTGTTCGTCCTCCTCTGCCAAGCGAAGTATCATTGATTCCCATCGCTAATAGCCCTTTGGATGGAGGCTAAAACCAAACAATTCAAACAAAATAAAACAATCTAGCTCGTTAAAGGTGTAAAAGATAGTATGCAATTACTTCGAATACTTCTAGCAATTTTGATTCCGCCCTTGGGTGTATTTCTGACCTTTGGATTAGGTACTACGCTATTGATCAATATTGGTTTAACCCTACTCGGATGGCTACCTGGCAGCATCCACGCAGTATGGGCCATCGTCAAACATGAGGAAGCTGAAAAAGAGGCTGAAAGAATTGCCAGAGGCAACCTGGGCTAACCCTCATGGGCAAGTTTGCAAAAGCGCCTGTTTCTCAACTCAGCTCTGAATCAAGCGATCGCCTGAACAAAAGACTAGCAAGAAAGGACAGTCTACCTGACTGCCCTTTTTTATTAATCTGGTTAATCTGGCAACCTGGTTTGCAGAAAATCTAGAGCGATTAGTAAATCTATATTCCTGAACTGGAAATGTTCTGCAATCCTTCTCTACGATTTAAAGTTGCTATAAGCTAGGGAGAAAGACCTCTTTCTCCCTGTAAGTGTTAAAAATTGATCGTGCTAATTCCAAGTTAAATGATGCCAGTGCCTCTACCGCGTTTGTCTTCTTTGGCAGTCAGTTTACCAGTCTCATCCGTCTCATTCACTTCTATCAATTCTTGAACCCGCTCAGCTGCTAAAGCTTCTTCCTCCTGTCTCAAATCGCCAGGCACCTCATAATACATTTCTGGCTCAACTGCGTAGTTGTTGAGCAAGCCTTCTTTATCTACTGTATATCCACCCGTTGTATCAATATCACCTGCTTTCCGGTCAGCTTCACTTTGCTCAGGGGCATGCTTGTATTCACTGCCCTCGCGCTCCATACGGGCTGCGGTTTCAGCAGGAACAATCCCGCGATCGTACTGGTCTGGTGCAATATCATCTTTATTACTCACAATGTATCTCCTTTAATTATCCAAGGTTTGATTGAACTCAGTATCTTTGAAAGTAAAGGAAAATACCTCTACCTGCAGGATGGCGAATATCTCTACCTTCCTCTAGATAGACATGGAGCAACTTTAAAGAGCATCGCTATTCTCGTTATCTAGAAGCTTCATCGCATTTCTCGCTCCTATATTCAGGGCAACAGCCTCAAAAAAGGTCTAGATAGCTCAAGCTATCTAGACCTTTGGTCATCTAAACCTATTACAAAAGGGCATTAACCGAAAAGCATTGGCAGATCAGATGGGCAGATTGCACCTGCTGACTTCAAATTAGGTAGAGCTAAAACACCTGTAGAGCTAAAACACCTAGAGTTAGCCAATTAGTCCAGAGCGGAGTGCCAAAACTGCTGCTTGAGTTCGGTCATCGGCGCAGAGCTTGTTTAAGATGTTGCGGACATGAGTTTTCACGGTGCCCACTGTGATGTAGAGCTTCTCCGCAATCGAGGCATTACTGCACCCCGCTACAATCAGTTCCAATACCTCTAGCTCTCGCTCGGTGAGAGGAGCATTCTCAATCAGCTGCCCATATTCTGGTTCAACGGCACCAATAGCCACTGTCTTATGTTCAACAACGCCGCTACTGCTAGGAGAGGTTTGACGCATCCGTCGGAGAACAATGCTGGCGATCGCCGGGTCAATCCAGGAGTTACCTGTATAGGTAGCATGAATCGCTTCGGTGAGCTTATCGGTGCTGATATCCTTCATGCAATAAGAGTCGGCACCGGCCGCAAAGGCCGCCAACACCGATTCTTCGCTGTCATGCATGGTTAAAATTAAAACCTTAGTAGGCGAACCTTCATTTTCGGCTTGGAACTGTCTGAATTTGCGAGTCAGTTCAATGCCGTCCATGTCAGGTAAGCCAATATCTACGATCGCAATATCTGGCTTGGATGATTCCAGCAGTCTAAGTCCTTGAGAAGCATTTGCTGCTTCCCCGACCACCCGGATCCCCTCTTTGCGTTGCAACGCAGCGCGCAGCCCTACCCGAGTTAGGTCATGATCTTCAATTAATGCAACACTAATTTCGCCCATCGCTCAATACCTAATGCTTTACGTTTGCCCAAAATGGATTAGAGATTAATCAGGATTATGAAAGATTACAAGGAATCTGTACATCCACCAAGAGAGGTAGGGAAGATAAACTGCAACCCTTTATGATGTATTCCATAAGATTTGTATAGCAACTTTAGCTTAGATTAAGGCGGACTTGCCGAAGAAAAGGAATAGAGATCTTGAGAAATCAACCTTTCTCATCTCCGCCTTTTGCCTATCCGGCATTCCCACCTCCTCTGTGTCTAAAGTGATACCAACCTTAATAATTCCTCAGGAGTTATCATAGTTCTTTGTTTCCCGAGCAAGAGGCTACCGTTATGAGCCAGATCCATGAGCTCGATACGTTCTACTCTGATGCAGAAGGTCAGCCCCTTGAGCCTGGAACACCTGTATGGAAGATTAAAAGTTCTGGCATGGAACATTGCAAGCCTGACTACGCGACGGATTTTTTTGATCAATATGAGCAACGGTTTTTTAAGGTTTTTCAGGAATCGTCTCGCTTCATTAGCTTGTTAAAACCTGATGGAACGGTGCTCGAAGCAAATCGCACGGTACTGGCATTTTCGGGGTTGGCGGATGCTGAGGCGATCGGTCAACCCCTGTGGCAATTGCTAAGGGAATCTGCCTCCCCAGCAGATCTAGATCACTTGCAACAAGCCGTTGCTCAAGCCAGCAGCGGTCAGACAACCGGCTGTGACATGAAGCTTGTTGAAACCAACAGCACCCTGAGGATTACCACCTTGACGATCGCGCTGTCTTTGCAGCCCATCTATAACGATGCCAACGTCGTGACTTGGTTGCTAGTTGAGGGGCACAAACTTCAGATGGGTAATAACCCAGCAAACTGCGAGGCAGTCATCCCTAGCCGCACAGCAGCCAGCCTGCAGCCTCTAGATCTAGAACTTCAGGCAAGCGAACGGCTGTTTGGCACTTTGGCCGAACTGGCACCTGTGGGTATTTTCCGCACCGAGCTGAGTGGACGCTGCGTTTATGTCAACCAGCGCTGGCGCGAGATTTCAGGCTTGCTGTCTGAAGAAGTGCTCAACGACCGGTGGATACAAGCCCTGCACCCAGACGATCGCGATCGCGTGGTTTGGGAACTGCAAGAGGCCATGAGCGCTGAGCAGGTGTTTTACACGGAATGTCGGTTCTTACATCCGGATGGCAAGGTAGTTTGGGTGATTGGGCAGGCGCTGCCAGAACGACTCAAATCTGGCGAGTTGGTAGGCTATATCGGCACCATCACAGA
>DATNOY010000692.1:0-4650 GCA_036703495.1 Coleofasciculaceae cyanobacterium | reverse complement strand
TCAGCCAGGACTTCCAACAAAAAAAGGGTGCTACACGCACCCCCACTATTTGAGTCACCTATGACAAGACTTGCAGCCCTGCTACTTGCCAACGCCGATGCAATGCACAACGCAGGACTGCCGCAGCGCTAATCTTCAGCCTTAACCTTGCGCCGCCTCTTTTTGGCGATAGCAGAAACTCAACAAAATGCTAGTTGCCACCAGCTTCATCAATTCCAGCATCCAATATTCCAGGTGCATTTGGCTCATCACCGCTGGAACTGCCGCAGCAGGCTCAAACAAATTCAAGGTTAGCCCCAGGGCACTCATTTCTGGCGCTAACTCATAGGTGCAAACCAGTACAACTCCGAGCAAACCGATCGCCAGAGGCACCATCCACTGGCTAGCTTGACTGGCGATCGCATGAGTATTGCGCATGACCAAGATACCCGTTAGCACCAGCGCGGCACACAATAGTTCAATCCGATTGAATACTCCAAAAATTGAATATCCTGCTGTGGCAAATCCGGGTTCTGCCATCATGCCTGTAGCGTACATAGTCGGCATTAAAACCAGATCCAGGAGCAAACTTCCGCTCAGCCAGAAAGCTAGAACAGAGAGAACAATCGTCTTCCAGTTGAAAGATTGAGCTTTAAAGGTCGTAAGTGCAGACATGATAGGGAGTATGGATGGCGGAATATATCTTGAGCTTAACCAACGTCCCTCTACAGAAGCGTGAATTATCGTTGCGGAAGAACACGTTCAGTAACGCTTCAGGCTTGAGTGCAAAAGTCACAAATAGCTTGCCAGCTTCGGGTTTGGAGCGTTTGCTGTCCTTAAAGCCCTAATGTTATTGATCTTAGCGATTTGTAACATAGGGTTTGCACTGTAAAACTAGAGGATTCAGTCATCCTGCGATCGGGCGAAGAGCAAGCAGCAGGACAGCTTTAGATTATGATTAAACTTGTAACAAATTAAAGCACTGCGGTTTTGACATCAGAACTATGGATATCTTGACTTTGGGTTGGGTTGGGCTGTTGGCAGCTTTCACGTTTTCTATCTCTCTAGTAATTTGGGGCCGTAACGGGTTCTAAAAGGTTGCTGAGTTTGTAGGGGGTCGTATTGGGGGCAGCAGGCATGAGCGCTGATACTGGATTTTTGACCATTTTGGCAACCCTGGCTCTGGGGCTGTTGGTAGCTGTCACAGGTGGCGTTGCTTACTTAACTGCCGTTGATTGGCGCGATCGCCGTCGACAAGACCAGGAAAAGCGATCGCAGCGCCCTAAGAAAAGATAAGGGCTTTGCTTTTGCAGCTTTTTGAAGAATGCAGTGGGTTGCTCCGACTGCATTTTTTATTGCTTATTTTATGCTCAATTGTTGATTGCTTAAAGCCGGCTTAGGCGATTGCCATTCAGGCATCGGTAGCAATGCGGTGGTGCCTCTCCCTAGAAGATGACTAGGATAGAAATGATTTTCTCGTTCTCAGGGATATCGATCAATGAAGTTCTTCCTGGCGTTAACGATCATGATGGTTTCATTGGGTGTTGCCAACCGCACATGGGCAGGTACATCATCAGCTGCAACTCCGCCCGCTGCAGGGACATCTGCTCAGAACACTGCTTCCCAGTTGGGGACTCCTGCTATCTCCACAGAAACGATGACCAGCGATCGCGCTCAGCACTTGGAACAGCAGTCCAATGAAATTAATCAGACTCTCTCTGAGAAAGGGACAAATAGATCTCCTTCGGTAGGAGAAATGCTCCATTTGCCTCAAGGGCTAGTGATTCGCCCAACACGGCGAGGCTTAATGGTCGGTACGCATTTCTAGATCTAACTCTAGATCTAACGTGAATTTAATAGAACCCAAAACTTAATTTTTGCAAGCACGGCATTGCTGCGCTTGCAAAAGTTAAAAGTTCGGTTTTAATTAATTCGTGATCCTAACTTCCACTGTTCTAATGTGTTCAAGACCTACTGTGTTCAAGGTCTAATGTGAAGACAGGGGACAAGATTGCTGTCCAAATTTTTAAGTGAACCTTAGCTCAAAGCTCTCCAAAATCCAAAACTCTCGAGGCTGCCGCATCTCAGAAGCTGCAGATCCCGCCTTGAGAGTTTTTTGCTGTTTAGTAGAATATATAACGGTTGCTAGATCGCGCTTTGCGTTCCAATAAAGCCAAAGTATTTTTCGAGCCTGCGAAAAAAATACTTGGTGTATGTCGGTTCACCAACTGTCCCATCGTGTCCAAAACACAAGGCTTTTGAAAAAAGGTGCGATGGCTCTGATGCCTTGCTCCTGCCTCAAAGGCGAAAAGATGGCGATCGCCTGAGAAGCTGAATTCATGCCAAATTCCTCGATCAGGAAACCACTTGAAAAAGTGACATAGTTAAACGAGTGAGCACCCGTAGCTTTGCAAAAACAAGATGTAGAGAAACTACAGCAGTGCAGAAACAACTGTCCGGGTTTTGAGTTCTAAGGTCTTAGTTAGGCTCGATGTCAAACTCGTTACGTCGTCAAGTTTGTTACTTAACTACATATCGAGTCTGCTCCCTGCTGCTGTCGTGCATTACCACCAAGGCTAGCCATGAACTGTGAACCTGTGAAAGCCCCCCCTTCTTCTAACCCCATGTCACTTAACGAAAGCGAAAGCGATGCCCGCTTTCTGTCCTCAGTCGGGCTACATGCAACAGAGACGCCTCCCGCCAGTTCTGCTGCAGAATCCCAACAGGTTAAACCAAGTCCAGCTGAAACCGCAATTGATAAGCTGATTCAAATCTTGTTGACGGAGTTTCAGGCAGAATTGCCCACGGTTTCTGCAAATGTTCGAGCTGTCTTAACTCGAATTGCTATTGAAATCGAACGAGTCTGTAGCAAGAGCGATCGGATTCAAACCTCCGGGCAAATCCAGTCCTGGCAACTGACCTTAGCCAAACATCGCTTACAAAAATGCCTGAGCTACTATCATCTAGGCTCCCGCCGCGGCAGGGTAGAACTGCATAGCCATCTCAGCACAATGGTGTATCGGCATATTGTCACGAGCCAAGCTCAAATGGGGTTTTCGGCCCGCTATGGGTTAATTGAAGACTTTTTACAGGGGTTTTATATTGAGGTCTTAAAAGCTTTTCGGCGAGAAAATGAGTTGCCTGTAGACTATAGCCCTCGCACGCGCTTTGAATTAGCGGAGTATATGGCGTTTACTGAACATTACGCTAAACGTCGCATCACTCTACCTGGGCGGCGTAGTCAACAGCTTATCGTGTTGCGGGCTCAAGGCTTTGCCCATCGCCAGCCCCCCGAAACAACGTTGGATTTAGAGCTAGCCATGGAATCTTCTAAGGGTGAAGATGCCGAAATCCATAGCCGCTCTCCTGTAGTGCAGCAGGTAAGGGAACAAATGGTCGCAGATGCGGTTGATCCCACTGATTCAGTGGTGCGCGATCGGGTCATCAGCGAGCTGATTGAATATTTAGAAGCTCAAGGGCAATCCGACTGTATCGATTACCTGAGCCTTAAGCTGCAAGATTTATCAGCCCCCGAAATTGACGAAATCTTAGGATTGTCAACCCGTCAACGTGATTATCTCCAGCAGCGATTTAAATACCATGTCGAGAAGTTTGCCCGCTCTCACCGTTGGCAACTCGTTCACCAGTGGCTTGGTGCTGATCTCGACCAAAACCTGGGCATGCCCCAGCAGCAGTGGGAGGTTTTTACGGAGCAACTGACGTTAGAACAGCAAAAGCTTTTGCAGCTGAAGGTTCAAAAAAAATCTGATCAAGAAATTGCCAGGCTCCTGCGCTGTACGCCGAAACAGGTTCATAAGCGTTGGGTGCGCTTGCTGGAATTAGCCTGGCAAACTCGTAACAGTCTGCTGGGCACTACTAACGCTACGGATGGCTGAGTCGGCAAATATTTAGTACAACAGGGAGAAGTACTGAGTATTCTCTGGTTACAATCAAGGTCATCCTGGGGCACATTGGCATATAGCTGTTTTCAACTGAGAAAAGTACAAAGTATTGTCTAAAAGCCTCCTTAGCAAGACTTTCAGGCAATACTCTTTTATTTGAGCACGAAGCGCTATAGTCCTTTGCAGCACTCAAGGGTAAACCCTAGGCTAGCAGTCAGCGATCGTCTATGTCCCAGGAATTCCCGATTCATCCTGTTGCCGATACCGCTTCTCAACCGTTACCCCCCAATCCACGGCAGTCCTCTTTAACCCGCAATACCCTCATTAACATGGGGCTGCGGATTGCAGCCGTTGTCATAGCTTCAACAGGCGTTAGCTATCTGCACTTGATGTCTAGTCTAGAAGTGCAAACGCGAGAGCAGCTGGAAAAATATGTGACGGAGCGGGGAAAGCGCGAGGAAGCAATTTTTACTCTAGCAGAAGATAATCATGCGCTGCTGAAGCAAGAATTTTTAAGGCGGCTCCAAAAAATGGAGGACACTCATCCCCAAGATCGGTTCAATCAGCTATTTGCCCGCTGGTCAGATGGCACAATTCGCAATGCACCCGCCGATCGCTCCCCCCAGGAGTTTAATACGCTAGAAGATGTGTCCGTATTTATCGGCCGCCAAACTCAAATTACGCCAGAGGTGCAGCGGCGCGTCCTATTGGCTTATGACCTGACCTTAATTTATGGGCAGGCTTGGCGCAACCGGTTTGCGTCTACTTA
>DATNOY010000691.1:0-2417 GCA_036703495.1 Coleofasciculaceae cyanobacterium | reverse complement strand
AGCGCTGCTAAACCGGCTAACGAATGCTAAGAAGCGCGATCGCATTTTAAGAAACCGTACGAAATATCCGGTTGCGATGTTTAGATTGGTAATCTGAGTTACAAAAAGCTGTGGCTAAGGTTTATCAGGCATTGCTATGGGAGAACAAAAGCGCATTGGTATTTTGACAAGTGGGGGAGATTGTGCAGGGCTAAATTCAGTCATTCGAGCTGTGGTTCATCGAGCGATAGGCACCTATGATTGGGAAGTTTTGGGAATCAGCCGGGCAACGCAGGGATTGATGAGCTGCCCGCCAGATGCCGTCAGGTTAGACATTGCATCGGTCGATACCCTGCTCACCGTGGGGGGCACCGTTTTAGGAACAACCAATACCGGGAATCCTTTTGCCTTTCCTATGGCGGATGGGACGCTCCGCGATCGATCGCAAGAAATCATCGATAATTATCACCAGTTGGGGCTAGATGCGCTGATCGGCATTGGGGGAGACGGCAGCCTTGCCATCCTGCGGCAATTGGCTCAACAAGGCAGCATTAATTTTGTTGCGATTCCCAAAACAATTGATAACGACGTGGCCATTACCGAGCGTTCTATTGGTTTTGACACGGCCGTTAATATTGCCACCGAAGCCCTCGATCGCCTCCATTTCACGGCTGCCAGCCATAGCCGGGTAATGATTTTGGAAGTGATGGGACGCGATGCCGGGCATATTGCTTTGAGTGCTGGAATTGCTGGCGGGGCGCATGTCATCCTGATTCCCGAAATTCCCTATACCCTTGCCAACATCTGCATCAAGATTAAAGAACGTCAGGAAAAGGGGCAAAACTTTACGATTGTGATTGTGGCGGAAGCCGTGCGCACAGCAGAAGATGAACCCATCATGAGCACCGATCGTTCAGGGAAGTCGCGTTTAGGAGGAATTGGGCAACATCTTGCTGATCTGATCTCAGATTGTAGCGGTGCTGAAACTCGGGTTGCCGTGTTAGGACATATGCAGCGAGGGGGCATTCCTTCGTCACTCGATCGCCTGCTGGGAAGTGCGTTTGGGGTGGCAGCTGTTGATTTGATTGCAGACCAAAAGTATGATCACATTGTCACCTGGCAAAATCGCCAGATTGTCAGTGTTCCCATTCTAGAAGCCATTTCGCAATACAGTACGGTAGATCCAGAGGGGACTCTGATCAGAACTGCTAGAGGGCTGGGAATCTGTTTAGGTTCATAGAATAAAATGTATTCCTAAAACTGGCTGCTCAGAGGTTTGGTTTTAGGAATATACTGCTCGCTATTTTAATCAGATATCAGGATGCTTTTTCGGTGTTCTTTCCTTTATCTCCTCCATTATTCTCAATCTCTATAAGCTGCAATTATTCTAATCGCAAATTCATTCTCTCTCGTATACCTAAGATTATTTTTTAAGATGTTAACGTCAGATCAAATTTTGAAGCGTTGGAGCATCGTTTTCACTACAAAAGACTTTTTGCCGCTCTGTCCAGGATGAACAATCCTTTGGAACAGAGCGGTGATATTGCCCAGGGGTAACTTGGTGGTTTCCTGATTGGTAGATGAACCGGGGAAAGGCTAAGCTAAGAGGAGACTAGTGCCCCCCATAACGCCATAGAAGCGATCGAGATTGAGATTACCCTGCTCATCCACGCTAATGCAACCTTCATTGGCATCAAACAACCGCTGAATTCTAAAGCGATGATAGTTTGCCAGCACTTGAACCAGTCCAATGTGATAGATCGTCTGCTGTTGGTGGATTGCCGCATCCAGTTGAGGCAGATTATACCAGGGGCATTTCATCGCAGCATGGTGGGCATTATGATAGCTGAAGTTGAGCAAGAGCAGATTCAGCCAGGCATATCGTCGTGAGATCGGTGTACTGAAGGTATGGGACTGCTCATAGGTCAGCGACTTTTTCGGAATCACTGCATCATAGGGGTACAGCTCATAAGTGTGCTGAAGGCAATCCATGATGGAAATGATCTGAACTGCGCCGATATAGGCAAAGCAGTAGAGCAGCAAACCTTTGAGGGAGAACCAACCGAGGGCTGCAAACATAGCAAGACGCAGCAGCAGCACGGCAATCACCCGGACTTTATCCGCAGCCTTCCCTTGTTGATAGATCAGACCTACTCCTACCGCCTGGCGAATCAGGAACAGGGCTGGAAAATACAGCCATTCTAGTGCGGCAATCAGTCCTTTCAGGGGAGTAGGCAGGCTGTTGATAAAAGCAATGCGATCGAAAAGATAGAGATCAACGCCCTTGATATGGTGGTCGATATGGCCCTGGGCGAGATCTTGAAAGCGAGCATAAGAAGTCCCGTGGAGCCACTGCATCAGTACGCCCCAACGATGGTTCGTTTTCATACTGCTAAAAAATGTGCCATGCATCAACTCATGAGCTAAGTAAGCCGACA
>DATNOY010000690.1:0-3937 GCA_036703495.1 Coleofasciculaceae cyanobacterium | reverse complement strand
TGTTGCTGACGCAGCAGCAGCTTGGAATCAAGCATTGATTGTTAAAGTCAAGGAACCTTTACCAGACGAGTATGGCTTCATTCAAAAAGGTCAAATTCTCTTCACCTATTTGCACTTAGCAGCTAATCGAACGCTGACAGAACATTTAATTGATTCAGGGACAACAGCGATCGCTTACGAAACAGTAGAACTGCCCAATCGCAGCCTACCTTTGCTCAACCCCATGAGCATCATTGCTGGACGTTTGTCAGTGCAGTTTGGTGCCCGCTATCTGGAACGCCAGCAGGGGGGGCGAGGCGTGCTGCTGGGCGGTGTACCGGGCGTTAAACCGGGCAAGGTGGTGATTTTGGGTGGCGGTGTTGTGGGCACAGAAGCTGCCAAAATGGCGGTTGGGTTAGGGGCTCAAGTGCAAATTCTCGACATTAGCCTGGAGCGATTGTCCTATTTAGAGACGCTGTTTGGCTCTAGAGTTGAGCTGCTCTACAGCAACACGCCCCAAATAGAAGCCGCCGTGCCAGATGCCGACTTGGTGGTGGGAGCTGTGCTGGTGCCCGGTCGCAAAGCCCCCATTCTCGTATCGCGATCGCTGGTGGAACAGATGCGTCCAGGCTCAGTGATTGTTGATGTAGCGGTTGATCAAGGGGGTTGCATTGAAACGCTGCGTCCTACCTCCCACACCAACCCAACCTATGTAGAGGCAGGAGTCGTCCATTATGGCGTGCCTAACATGCCTGGATCGGTTCCTTGGACAGCCACCCAAGCCCTAAATAACAGTACCTTTCCCTATGTGCTGAAGCTGGCTGATCAGGGCTTGAAGTCTTTGGCAACCGACATGGCTTTAGCCAAAGGCTTAAATGTTCAAGACCACAAATTGGTTCATCCGGCTGTTCAGGAGGTCTTTGCCGATTTGGCGAATTAATTTTGCGAAACGTAAAAAATCCTGCATCAATCCAGCTGCTTTGGTTAAAAACTGTATCTTTGGCTACAGTTTTCTGCAAAATTGGCGACAATAAAGCAGATTCTCAAGTTGCTACTCGAACCCTTTGACGCCCAATTGTGGAGATAAATGCATGGTAGAAGCTGTTTGTACAATTCCCATTCCTCAAACCGCTCAAGAGTTAGAGTTGGCGATCGGACGCTACAAAAATAGCGACATCAGCGGCACTGAACTTTTCTGTCAGTGGCAAGCTATCCGGACGGCAGCTTTAGCCCTGAATCTGTCAGAAATCTCAGATGATTTCATAGAAGGGGAAGATAGCTACTGAAGTTCTGCATTTTGCTCAACTAAAAACAGCCATAATTTCAGGCAAATACTGCTGTATTTGCAAAAGCTAAGCCCAGGGAATTGATTTCCTGGGCTTAAGTTTTCATACCTCAAGATTAAGTAAATTTGCTGGCAATCGCGAAACTTAAGACTTTGTAAATCTTCTATGAGCCTGAACAGGAATTTTCCGGGTTTTTGAGAAAAAAGTGTAAAAAATTATGATAAAGCCTGGTAGAACCTTACTTTTCCGATGTGTCCCTCAATCGGTTTGGTCTCAATGTTGAGTTCTTGATGTAGAGAATTAAAACCTTGTAGGGAACTCTATCAGTCAAGTATCAATGAAATACGGTTCTGCGGCGGCAGCGTATCTGTAAACCCCCAAAGCAATCAACTATGCGAATTTTAGTCACAGGTGGTGCAGGATTTATCGGCTCTCACTTGATCGATCGCTTAATGGAACAAGGCAATGAAGTTGTCTGTCTAGATAACTTCTATACCGGGCACAAGCGAAACATCCTCAAGTGGATCAATCACCCCTACTTCGAGCTGATCCGGCATGACATCACCGAACCCATTCGTTTAGAAGTAGATCAAATTTACCATTTGGCTTGTCCAGCTTCGCCGGTTCACTATCAATACAACCCTGTTAAAACCATTAAGACGAACGTGATGGGTACGCTCAACATGTTGGGCTTAGCCAAGCGAGTCAAAGCCAGATTTTTGTTAACCTCTACTTCTGAGGTGTATGGCGATCCTGAAATTCATCCCCAAACAGAAGAATATCGAGGTAACGTCAATCCCATTGGCATCCGCAGCTGCTACGACGAAGGCAAGCGCGTTGCTGAAACGCTGGCATTTGACTATCATCGCCAGAACGATGTGGATATTCGCGTTGTGCGGATTTTTAATACCTATGGACCTCGGATGCTAGAAAACGATGGGCGGGTCGTCAGCAACTTTATTGTGCAGGCGCTGCGGGGTCAACGACTAACCGTGTATGGGGATGGCTCCCAAACCCGCAGCTTTTGTTACGTTGCTGATTTAGTGGATGGATTAATCCGCATGATGAACAGCAGCCATATTGGCCCCGTCAATTTGGGCAATCCCGATGAGTACACGATTTTGCAATTAGCTCAAGCTATACAGCAGCGAATCAATCCTGCTCTGGATATCAAGTTTGAACCTTTGCCTCAGGATGATCCTCGTCGTCGGAAGCCAGATATTACCAAAGCGCAAACTTGGCTGGGCTGGCAGCCCACAGTGTCATTACAGGATGGCTTGGAATTGGCCATCGAAGATTTTCGCGCTCGTGTGAATGAAAGCGATATATCTGCTCAAGTAGCGGTGCTCTAATCGCTTCAGGACGCTCATTAAAGGAAAACAAGAGAGAAAGAACCCTGTTCTCTGTGATCGCTGGCATCAGCTCAACTGGCGCTCTACCTGAGCTAGGTCTCTGAGTTGAATTGCAAACAACCCTGAGGGGGTGTTTCCGATATGTTGTTTATTTTTTGGCAAGAAACACGGAGCGCCCCTTTCCAAAAAATAAATAACAAGTCTAGACCATTACCCAACCATTAACTTTCGAGAATTGAGGATTGCTCTATGCGTGTATGTGTGATTGGCACAGGCTATGTAGGTTTGGTGACAGGTGTTTGTTTGGCTCATATCGGGCATCATGTTATCTGCGTCGATAACAATGAGGCAAAGGTACAGCTGATGCAGTCGGGACAGTCCCCGATTTTTGAACCAGGTCTGTCAGAATTGATGCAGGATGCGATTCAAGCGGGAAGCATCGAGTTCACCACCGACTTAGAAGCGGGTGTGACGCATGGTGAAGTGCTGTTTATTGCGGTGGGAACTCCGCCTCTGCCTACGGGTGAAAGCGATACTCGCTATGTCGAAGCGGTAGCTCGGGGAATTGGCTTCAATCTCAATGGCGGCTACAAAGTGATTGTCAACAAGTCCACCGTGCCCATTGGCTCCGGCGATTGGGTGCGCATGCTGGTGCTAGATGGCGTAGCAGAACGGCAGCAGGCAGTTGTGACTTCAGGTAGCACGGCAACGGCTGAGGTAGCAGTTGATTTTGATGTAGTGAGCAATCCTGAATTCCTGCGGGAAGGCTGCGCCATTTTCGATACGCTCAACCCTGATCGAATTGTGCTGGGAAGTAACAGCGATCGCGCCATTGGCATGATGCGAGAGCTATATGCGCCCATCGTCTCCCGAGAGTTTGCCGAAGATAAGTTGATGCCTACAGTGCCTGTGGTGGTCACAGACTTAAGCTCTGCCGAGATGGTCAAGTATGCCTCTAATGCATTTCTGGCTACCAAAATTAGCTTCATTAATGAGATTGCCAACATTTGCGATCGCGTCGGTGCCGATGTGACTCAGGTAGCCAGGGGCATTGGGCTAGATTCGCGCATTGGCAACAAATTCCTGCAAGCCGGGATTGGCTGGGGTGGTTCTTGTTTCCCGAAAGATTTGGCCGCGCTGATCCATACGGCTGAGGATTATGGCTATGAGGCACAGTTATTGAAAGCCTCTGTCAGCATTAACCAGCGGCAGCGGATGATTGCAGTAGAGAAGCTGCAGCAGGTGCTCAAGATTCTCAAGGGCAAAACCATCGGCTTACTAGGACTGACCTTTAAGCCTGATACAGATGACCTGCGGGAT
>DATNOY010000689.1:0-18403 GCA_036703495.1 Coleofasciculaceae cyanobacterium | reverse complement strand
TCCTTCTCCAGCGCTATCGACAAATACGCTGCCACCATGCAGCTCTACAATGTGCCGGACGATCGCTAGCCCCAGCCCTAAACCGCCAAATTTGCGCGTGGTAGCGCTATCAGCTTGACGGAAATAGTCAAACACATAGGGTAAGAATTCCGGCAGGATGCCTTTGCCCGTATCAATGATTTGAATCTGAGCAAAAGCCTCGACTTTCTGGAGTCGTACAGTCACTTGTCCCTGCTCCGGCGTGAACTTAATGGCATTGGACAGCAGATTCCAGACGACTTGCTGCAACCGTCCGGCATCCCCCGCAATTTGCTCAACGGGTGCCAGCTGCAGGTGAATGGCGATCGCTTTTGCTTCTGCAGCTAAGCGCACAGTTTCCTGGGCAGAAGTAATAATTTGCTTAAGATCGACCGGAGTCATATTCAGCAGCAGTTTACCTTGCAGAATCCGAGAGATATCCAGCAGATCTTCAATTAAGTCGGCTTGGAGTTGGGCATTGCGTTCAATGGTATCCAGAGCCCGTGCCGTTTTTGCGGCGTCTAGTTTGCCCGTTTTCAAAAGCCTTGACCAACCCAAAATCGGGTTGAGCGGAGTGCGCAGCTCATGGGACAAAATTGCTAAAAATTCATCCTTGATGCGATTCGCCTCCTGGGCCTGCTGATAAAGCTGGGCATTGTCGAGAGCAAGGGCCGCCCGATGCGCCAACTCTTGGGCCAAGGTTAAATCGGCTGCGGTATGGTGGCGATTGGACTCTGAAGTGAAGCAAAAAGTTAGCGCCCCGAGGGTACGCTGATGGGTGATCAGCGGCACAACCATCCAGGACTGAGATCCTAAAGTTTGCACCAACGCCAGGTGTTCGGAACTAACGGCAAGCGATCGCAGCTCATCAAGCGTTAGATCCGCCAGCAGGCTGGCTTTACCAGTCAAAAGCGCCTGAATCACGGGATGCTGTTGGAGACTGAGAGGGGGTACAAATGCTTGAATCTGATCCAGCCGCTCTGGATGAGGATGATACCAGGAAACTCGCTGCACTTGTCCCTCTGCGGTAATCATATCTAAGATGCAATAGTCCGCCAGAAAAGGAACAGCTAAGCGAACAATCGACTGCAGCGTTGCAGTATAGTCAAGAGATGCCGTCAGGACGGAACTCACCTCTGCCAAAAATCGCTGTTCTACTTCAATGCGTTTAATGGCTTCAATCTCGGTCGCGGTGCCAAACCAGCACAATACTTGACCTTGATCATCTTTGAGGGGCACAATCCGCGATAAATGCCAGTGATAGGTTTGATCGTATCGCTTCAGGCGGCATTCAATTTCATACACTTCACCCGTGGCAATTCCGCGACTGCGGGACTCTAGCAAGGCAGGAATATCGTCTGGATGCGTCACCGCACTCCAGTTCACTTCTTCCTGCAGCGAAGGCTGTAGCCCCATGTACTCTCGCCAGCGGGAATTAGCATACTGAATGCGTCCATCGGCGCTGTTGATCCACATCAGTTGAGCAACAGCATCTGACAAGGTGCGATATCGAGCTTCGCTCTCATGCAGCGCTTCTGTAGCCCGGCGTTCCAAAGTTTTGTCCTGCATGATTTTGAGGAACCCCTGAATCTCTCCTCCCTCATTCCGCAAGGGCATCATTAAGCCACTGCCCCAGAAGCGACTGCCATCTTGCCGCACATGCCAGCGTTCATTTTCTCCCCGCCCTGTCGCCAGCGCTGCCTGCATTTCCGCTATGGAACTCCCTTGGGCGTTGTCTTCTGGGGTAAAGATAATGCTGCCCTGCTGCCCGATGATATCGGCTTCTTCATAGCCTAGAAGCCTCTGCGCTCCAGAATTCCAGCTAGTAATGCGATTCTCGAAATCGAGGGTAATAATGGCATAATCTTTGGCACTTTCGACAATGAGCCGCAGGTGGGTTTCGCGATCGCGCAAGGCGGCCTCTGCCTGCCGACGTTCACTAATATCGGTGACGCTCCCCACCTGACGGATCGGTTTGCCATCCGCATCTCGGGCTGCCACCAAGCCCTGATCCAAAACATAAATGTACTGATTATTTTTATTGCGAATGCGGTATTCTACAGCGTAGCGATCGCCAATAGCCAGAGTAGTTGCCACCTCAGCATCCACCCGATGCACATCCTCAGGATGCATCAGCACCCTCCACCACTCAGCCGTGGGGATGGCTTCTGCCAAAGAATAGCCCAAAAGTCGCGTTAAACCCTCTGTCCGTTCCATGCGATTCTGGACAATATCCCAATCATAAATCAGACAATTTACCGCCATGGCGGCCCATTCAAAGCGTTCGTTTGCCCGTTGCAAATCAATTTCAGCCTGTTGGCGAACGGCTTTATCATGGTTAGATGCCGTCATATCCCGCAGTGTCATTGAGACGCCAAGCAGCTCATCGTCTCCGGTTTGAATTGGAGAAGCCGTAATGGCGACATCAATTGGTGTGCCATCTTTGCGCAGGCGCACCGTTTCAAAGTGGGTAATGCTTCCTCCCTGCCGCATCGTTTCAAAAAGGTGCAGCGACTCATGATCCCGATCGGGCGGCACCAAAATCGACACAGATTGCCCCTGAATTTCGGCGGCCGTATAGCCAAACAATTTCTCTGCACCACAGTTCCAGCTCATCATCCGGCCATTCAAGGTAAACCCAATAATGGCATCATCCGAGGACTCTACAATTGCCGAGAGCAGAGAATACATTTCCTCTGATCGCTGCCGCTCAATAGCAAGATGATCCAACTCTGCCGCTATAGGAGACTCTACAGGAATCGCCATAGGATCCTCCACAGGGATTTCCATAGGATCCTTCACAGGAACCTCTATAGGCAGATCGCAGTTGTCAGAGGATTCACAGTCCGATTCTGCAAGCGCGGCAATGCGTTCAATGGCAGGTTGTAGCGAGGGTACAGCCAATTCTGGCGAGGTGCAAAATGGCTCATTGCTAAAGCGATCGCTCCCCAGACTAACGGTGGTAAAGCAACCGCCGCAGATCCCGGTTTCCAGGATAATGGGCGTATGGAAAAAGGTGAGGGAGAGGGCTGACGCCTCATCTTGGCGATCGATCTGCAGCGCCGACTCCGCAGGTTGTCCCGTTGCTAAAACCGTTTGCAGCGCTGGCGCTAAGCTGTCCCACATGGCGGCCCACCCTACCTGAGCAGGTTGGCCCAGCGAGGGCAACCGTTGTCCACCCAACAGTTCGCTCAGGCTGTCATTATGGAGAACCGCAAACTCTGAACCCCAAAAAATCACGATAGGCAACCGAGCATTCAGGCAAAGGCTAACTGCAGTACGCAGACTGGCTGTCCAGGTATCGACAGTACCGAAGCCAGTAGTAGACCAATCCAGCGATCGCATCTCATGCCGTACTTCGCCATCACCTGCAAACAAATCGCTCAAACCCATCTTCTCCTCAGCCATCCATTAGTGGTGTTTCACAGCTGCTGTTGATTTCTGAAAGATTTGCACAGCGCACCTTTCAGAAATCAACAGCAAATCTAGAACATTACCCTATCTATGATTCAGCCCCCTTTGGGGAGGTACTTGATGCGGTTGGTTCAGGTGTAGCCAGTCCACCACTCCCTGCGCGAATGGGTGAATAAAACCATACCCCTTGTCTGCCGAACTGTATTCAAGCGCAGATCCTAGTCTATTAGGACGGTAGAAGCAACCAAACCCCATCTTTCACGCAGTTATCTGTTTATTTTAAACCCTGGATTTAGCGAGTCCCGTTAGCACTGTACTCAAATTAAACAGTTTCGATATTTATTTAGGTAAGAAAAATTATGCCAAGTACAAATACTTACCCCCCTCAATCTGAAAGTTAAGGATTCAGACGCAACTTAAGCCCCGTAGTTTACAATACAAAGCTGAATACTAATCTAAGCATCAATTGAGCAAGAGTCTTTGGTGGAATAAATGCTTGATCCGATTGCCGAGTCGCTTGATCCGACCCGACTTCTGTTCGATTTACACCGAGGAAGCGAAATCGCTCATAGTTTCTCTGGCTGCCTTGACCCGGAAACGATCGCCCGTCAGGTAACGCAGGGTCTAGTAGAAAAGTTTGACTGTGCCTTTGCCCGAATTTGGCTGATTGAACCGGATCAACCGTTTCTGAGATTAGTGGCTTCCTCAGGCATGTACACCCACACAAACGGCTCATTTGCTAGAGTGCCGATGGGAGCCTACAAGGTGGGCAAAATTGCCCAAAATCGGGTTTCCTTCTTGAGCAACAACTTAGCAGCGGAGCCTTGGGTTGGCGATCGGGATTGGGCCATAGCTAACAACATCCAGGGGTTTGCTGGCTATCCTTTAGTGATTAAAGGCAGGGCAATCGGCGTTCTGGCCACCTTTAGCCATCACCCGCTAGCAGCCGAATTTCTGGAAGTTTTGCAAACGTTGTGCACCATGGCGGCGATCGCTTTAGATGCAGCCTTACAGCATCAAACCGAAAAGCAATCTTGGCAATCTTCAGCTCGTCATCCGGCCTTCAATCACTACACTTTATCCGATCAGTTGGCCAGCATTCTCACATCTGCTCGGCTCACGCTAGTGGGGACAGAGCAACCGCTGACGCTGCCCCTAGCCCATGTTTTTCTACAGGCAACCGAAATCTTAAACCAACTTCGCTGTGCCTACTGTCGGCTGATTTATACCGTAGAATCGGTAGCCTTAGAAGCCATTGTTCCCATCCCTGAGCAAGCGATTCACCAGCAGGAAGACTGGATACAATCGGCTTTAGGGGAACTGCTGATTCCAGTGTCTTGTTTAGGCGGAGTGCTGCAAACCCAAGCCAGCATTAATCAAAAAGCCATTCAGGTGTTGGTCAAAATTCCCTATCCCAATCCTCCTTCAGGTGAACGCTTACGCATCCAATGCAGTTCCTCAGTTTTGCAAATGGCGTTCACCCACCTATCCTTTTTGGCCGGCTTAATGGTTTGCGATTCACTAGATGCAGCCGTACCCCTGCTGACAGATGATGTTGCTCACATCACATCGGCCCAGCAAATCTTGTGGATTCAACCCGGCACTCAGCCCCTCCCTAAAGGAATTAGCGCCAAGCTTGATTTGTCCATTAGTCCTCAGCAGCTCCGGGAAGCCGTAGAGTCTGTGATCCGGGGTGAGTCTTGGGGCATAGAGCCTGAGGCAGAACAGCCCTCACCGCTTTCAGAACGAGAGTTGGAAATGATGGCCCTGTTGACCCAAGGATTGCGCGATCGCGATATTGCCAACCATTTGATCATCAGCGAGAGTACCGTCAAGTTCCATATCAACAATATCCTGACAAAGCTGAAAGCCCGCACTCGCTATCAGGCTTTGCATCAGGTGATTGTCAAAGGCTGGATTCAGTAGAGAAAATATAGCGGACAGCATTAAGATGGGACAGAGTATTAAAAATAAATACGCCGATGATGAATAACAAGAGGTTAATCCCATCGGCGCATTTATCTAATAACACTCGAAAACTAGAACAAAATTGAGATTCTTGAATCCCTTATTTCACAGCCATTTTCCGTCTGTATCGGATGGCAAAGCCTAATCCACCCATCATCATCAGCGTACCAAGAATTGTGGAAGGTTCCGGAACAGGTTCTGCTACAGGAACGGCCGTCACCCCGATCGGTCGCTTCAGGCTGCTGCTGGTGAATGCAGTACCCGTGAATTTTGTAGCACCTCCCTTGGCATCTTTGTAGGCCAGCACAGAACCCACATTATTTTTACCTTCAGTGATGTCAAATCCAATAGCATAGAGGGTATTGCTGCTTTCACCAGCACCAAACGTCAGGCTACCAATGAAATTGCTGCTGGGAGCAGTGTCGGTATAGTTGGTAGAAAGCGTATTTAGTAAACTGCCCGCAAAATCATACTGACGAATCCCCCCGGCAAAGTCGCTGACAAACAAACTTTTTTGATCAGGAGCGATCGCCAGTCCCAGTAGGCTGACAAACCCGAAGCTTTCTTTGAGAGGTGTAGGCTGAGGCACAAACACACTCGGTGTCGTAGTGGAGACTAACCCCGCAACTTGCTCAGGGCTATAGCGAATCACCTGGCTATCAAACGCAAAAACAAGATCTCCCTTAGCATCGTTTGCGGTTCCCTCGGTGGTGACGTAAAGACTGCCATCCGGGGCAAACAGCAGCCCATTCGGACCGTTTAAGCCATCTTTTGCGCCCAGCCCACCGTTGTTATCTGAGGCAAAAACACCTAAAAACGATCCCTGCGGATCATAGCGTAGGATTTGGTTGGTGCGGAAACTGCTGACATAGAGGTTGCCATCGGGTCCAAACGCATTACCATAGGGACGGGTCAAGCCAAACCCAGAGGCGGCCACTCCTAAGAAGTCTCCGGTTGAGCTGTATTTTAGGACAGCTGAATCTTTGGGATAGAGAGGGTCAAATAAATTGAGTCCGCTGTCCCCCCCACTACTGACATAAAGGTTTCCATCTGGGCCAAAAGTCAGGTCATCGGCCGCATTTAATCCGCCGCTACCGGGAACCGTAAAATTACCCAGAATACTCGCAGTCCCTTCATCAAATTTGATAATGTTGTTACTGTCGCTGTTACCAATCAGAAGGGTGGCATCCGCACGGGCCGCGACAATGCTGAATAATGTAACCGAACTGAGGACAATGGAAACCTGGAGACGCAGTTTCATAAAGCTTCTTGCTAGCAGGATGAATATCTCATTTTTTGGGAATCTTCTGAGAGAGACCAGTACTTTTGACTACAAATCGCGGCTTCTTCACAGTTGTTATTCATAGATGTAAAGACATGATGAAGACAGCCCTAAGTTTTGCTAGCGGGCAAGACCTAAATGACTCAGCAACACGTTGAAGTTTGGTGTTCTCATTATTTCTGCCTCCCATGACCTCAGAAACGCAACGCACAGTCTTACTCATTGACGATTCTGCTGAAGATCGCGCCGTTTATTGTCGGTATTTGCAGCGAGACTCCCAGTCTGCCTATCACATTCTGGAGGCTGACTGCGGAGCAGCCGGGTTGGAAATTTGTCAAAGCGCCTTGCCGGATATCATTTTACTAGACTATTCCCTGCCCGATATAGATGGGCTAGCGTTTCTGGACTTGTTAGCGCAGCAGCTAGGCGGACAATGTCTGCCGGTGCTAATGCTGACAGGACAGGGAAATGAACGGATTGCGGTACAGGCGATTAAAAGTGGTGCTCAAGACTATCTGGTCAAAAGTAGCCTCACCGCCGATAGTCTGCGTCAGATCGTCAAGGGAGCGATCGAGCAGTTGCACCTGCAACGAAGGTTAGCGGAGCAACAACACCGACTGCAGCAACAGCAGCAACAGCAGCAAATTATTGCCGCGATCGCCCTGCGCATCCGTCAATCGCTGACGCTGCGAACAATCCTGGATACCAGCGTTGCAGAAGTGCGGCAGTGTATGAATGCCGATCGGGTTGTGGTCTATCAGTTTGCCTCCGACATGAGCGGTCAAATTGTGGCAGAGGCAGTTCTACCAGAGTGGGGGGTGAGCCTGCATGTCCAGATTGAAGATACCTGTTTTCGGCAAAACTTGGGCGGAGAGTATCGGCTGGGCCGGATACGGGCAATTGCCGACATTTACGACGCTGATTTAACCGACTGTCATATGCAGCTGCTGGAGCAGTTTCAAGTTAAAGCCAATTTAGTGGTGCCGATTTTGATAGACCATCAGGCATCCCATTTGATCAGCTCAGAGCCGGGCCCAGAGCCGATTAGCCCAGAACCCATCAACTCACAGCCTCGGCTTTGGGGATTACTGGTAGTTCATCAATGCGCAGCCCCCCGACAATGGCAGCCCTTTGAAACGGATCTGCTGAGCCAAGTAGCCGTACAGATGGCGATCGCCATTCAGCAGGCAGAACTCTATGTCCGGTTGCAATCCCTCAAGACTGAACTTGAAACCAAAGTGCAGGAACGCACAGAAAAGCTAAAAGCCAGTGAAGCCAGTCTGCGAGAAGCACAGCGCATCGCCGGTTTGGGCAATTGGGAATTTGATCTAATCACTCAAAAAATTACTTGGTCAGAGGAACTGTTTCGGATTTATCAGCTAGACCCCAGCCAGCCGGAACCAGCTTATGCCGAGCATCTGCAAGACTTTACACCGGAGCATCGCGATCGCCTGACTGCGGCTGTGCAGCGAGCTGCAACAACAGGCGATCCCTATGAGATAGAACTGCAATTTTCTCGAACAGATGGCTCAGTTGGATGGATCTTGGGCAGAGGGGAAGCGCTACGAAATCCCCAAGGGGAAATTGTGAAATTGTTAGGGACTGCTCTGGATATTACCGATCGTAAGCTGAGTGAAATCGAACGGCAGCAGGCGACCGCCTCCCTGCGCGCCAGCGAAGAGCGCTGGCAGTTAGCCCTCCAAGCCAACAATGACGGCATCTGGGACTGGAACATTAGCACTCATGAAATCTTTTATTCGACTCGTTGGAAAGAAATGCTGGGTTATCAAGAGCATGAGATTCAGCATTACTTTGAAGAGTGGAGTAGCCGTGTCCATCCCGATGATTTTGAGCAAGTCATGGAGCGCCATTATGCCCACATGCAGCAAAAAATTCCTTACGAAGCCGAATATCGCATGCGGTGCAAAGATGGCACGTATAAGTGGATCTTAGATCGAGGACAGGCCCTCTGGGATGCAAACGGCGTACCAATCCGCATGGTGGGATCTCATGCGGATATTAGCGCTCGCAAACAGGCAGAAGTACAACTCCGCAATCTGTCTGATCGGCTGACGCTGGCCATCACGTCTGGGGCAATCGGCATTTGGGAATGGGATATAGTTCATAACGAATTAATCTGGGACGATCGCATGTATGAGCTTTATGGTGTTGCTCCTTCAGATTTCAGGGGCGCTTACCAAGTCTGGGAAGCTAGTTTGCATCCTGATGATCGAGCCTTTAGCAGTGAAGCTGTCCAACAGGCATTGCGCGGGGAGAAAGAATTTAATACCGAGTTTAGAGTTGTCTTGCCCGATGGCACCATTCGGATTCTCAAAGCCAGTGCCATCACGCAGCGCAATCAACGGGGCGAACCCCTGCGGATGATCGGTATTAACTACGACATTACTGAACGCAAGCGAATAGAGGAAGCCCTACAGCAAGCTAACGAGCAACTGGAACTGCGAGTCGAACAACGTACCCTAGCGCTACGACAGAGCAATCAGCAGTTGGAGCTAGAAATTGCCGAACGGCAACAAACAGAAGCGGCGCTACGAGAGAGTGAAGGACGGTTTCGGGCCACCTTCAACCAGGCGGCAGTGGGAATTGCCCATGTGGGGCTAGAAGGACGCTGGCTCCGGGTTAATCAAAAGCTCTGTGAGATTGTTGGCTATACCCAAGACGAACTGTTAAGCTGCACGTTTCAAGATATTACCCATCCCGACGATTTGGAGAGCGATCTGTCCTATGTTCAGCAACTGCTTGCCAATGAGATACAGTCTTATGCGATGGAAAAACGCTACATCCGCAAAGATGGCTCTTTCGTCTGGATTAACTTAACGGGTTCGCTGGTGCGTATGGCTAACCTCCAAGACCCAACCCAACCCGGCAAACCTCGCTATTTTATTGCAGTGATTGAGGATATTAGGGTTCGCAAACAGGCGGAACAAGCCCTCCAGGATTCGCGGCAACAGCTAGAAACTCAGGTTCAGAAACGCACCCAAGAACTAACCGCTGCCAACACGGCACTTAAGGCCGAAATCATGGAGCGGGTTGAGGCAGAACAACAGCTGGCAGCCCTAGCCATTGAACTCCAGCAATCTAACCAGGAGTTAGAGCAATTTGCTTACGTTGCCTCCCACGATTTGCAAGAACCCTTGCGGGCCATCACCAGCTATACGCAACTGCTAGCCAAGCGGTATCAGGGACAGCTAGATGAAAAAGCAGATAAGTATATTCACTATGCTGTAGATGGAGCAAGCCGCATGCAGCGGTTGATCCAGGATCTTTTAGCCTACTCGCGGATCGGCAGGTATGAGCTAAAACAGCAGCCCACCAACTGTTATGCTGTTCTCGATCAGGTGGTCAAAGATTTACAGGTGGCGATCGCTGAAAGCCAAGCCACCATCCATATTGAGCCATTACCCACCCTGCTGGCGGATAGTGGACAGCTGGCTCAAATCTTCCAAAACCTGATTGGCAATGCCATCAAATACCGGGGAGAATCTGCGCCAGTGATTACAGTTTCTGCAAGTCGGCAAGGACTAGAATGGATATTCTCAGTTCAAGACAATGGGATTGGCATTGAACCCCAATATACGGAGCGAATTTTTGGAATTTTTCAGCGCCTGCACACTCGTCGTGAATATGAAGGAACTGGTCTGGGACTAGCCATCTGCAAAAAGATGGTTGAGCGCCATCATGGACGCATTTGGGTTGAATCGCAGTTAGGACAAGGAACTACATTTTTCTTTAGCTTGCCAGATCCGTAAAATTCTTAACATTATCTAATATTACTTCACAACCAAAAACTACTCATTGTTTAAGATCACGCGTTAACTAAAATTTAGGGCTGGGGTGCCGGGGTGCTGCTCCCAAACCCGCTTCGTCCTCGCTAGCAGTCTGTCATTTTTTAAGTGCCGGGCATCCCATCCTTAAAAACAAACTTAAGAATCTTTTGTGGAGGTCGAAGACCTCCACAAAAGATTTTGGACAGAACACTAGACTAGTCAAAGTTATACAAGCAAGCTTGATTATTTTCTTTGTAACGAAATTTAGGATAATAGTGAGTGACTAATCTCCAGCGTCTGGATGTAATCGAAATTTTACTCGTCGAGGACTCTCCCAGCGATGCAGACCTCACGATAGAAACTTTTAATGAAAGTAAAATTTTAAACCGAATCTACGTGACCGAAGATGGCGTAGAGGCCCTAGATTTTCTTTACAAAAGAGGAAAATATAGAGATGTGCCGCGTCCAGATTTGATTTTGCTAGATTTGAACCTGCCCAAGAAAAACGGGCGGGAGGTTTTAGAGGAGATCAAGTCTGATCCCAGCTTGCAAACGATTCCTGTAGTTGTGCTGACAACCTCTGCCGCAGAAGAAGATATCTTGCGAAGCTATCAGCTGCGGGCTAATTGTTACATCACCAAACCTGTTGATTTAGATCAGTTTATTCAGATCGTCAAACTCATCTCAGATTTTTGGTTTGCTGCCGTGCGTCTGCCACCCAAGCTAGATTAATCAACAATTCTCCCTGAATCCTAAACTATGCCCCTCACCATCCTACTGGTCGAAGATAATCCAGCAGATGTCGATCTGCTCGCAGAAAGTTTGGATGATGCAGCCTGGGAGATTATTCATGTGGAGCGGTTAAGAGATGCATTGCATTATCTCAACCAAAACCCGGAGGTGGATGTGATCTTGCTCGATTTATCCCTCCCTGATTCTCAAGGGTTAGACATTATCCCTCCCATTCATATCGCTGCCCCCAATACACCGATTGTGGTGTTAACCGGAACAGATGATACGCAGTTGGCAGTGCAGGCGGTCTCCAAAGGGGCGCAAGATTACCTGGTGAAGGGGCAAATTACATCCCAATTATTGACGCGGGCCATCCATTATGCCATCGAGCGCACACAGGCTTTAAAGCAACTCCAAGAGAGCGATCGCCGCTTCCGAGCGGTATTCAACCAAACCTTTCAGTTTATGGCCTTGCTATCGCCAGATGGGGTGATCTTGGAAGTAAACCAGGCCCTGGATAACATCAAAGGATTTCGGCTGGGGGAGATGATTAATTGTCTCAAGTGGGAGGTTGACCACTGCAACTACTCCAAAGACATGCAGCAATGGATGAAAAACGCGATCGCCAGCGCTGCCCAGGGGCAGATTGTCCGGGAAGAAGTCATGGTGCGCGACGACCACCAGGAACCGATCTGGCTGGACTTTTCCTTGAAGCCCATGAAAGACGCAGCCGGTCAGGTGATCTCGCTGATTGTAGAAAGCCGCGATATTAGCGATCGCAAGCGGATTGAGGCAGACTTAGCCGAAAGTGAAGCTAAATTTCGGCACTTGGTAGAAGGTGCCAACGACTTAATCTGGTCGAGTGATGAGGAAGGACAATTAACCTACCTCTCCCCGCAGTTCAAGGTGCTATTCGGTTGGCAGCCGGAAGCGTGGCTCGGGCGCTCAGTCATGCATCTGATTCATCCCGATGATTTGACCTCTAGCCGTGTCTATATTGAGCAGGTGCTCACCCTGGGTAAGAATGTAGAGGAGTTCGAATTTCGACATCTTTGCCAGGATGGTCACTATGTTTGGGTGCTCACCAGCGCAACTCCCGTTAAACATCAAGGTAAAGTTATCGGTGCTCAGGGAATTTTACGCGATATCAGCGATCGCAAACAGGCAGAAGCAGCCCTGAAGGTCAGCGAACACCGCTACTTAACGCTGGCAGCTGCCGCACCTGTCGGCATATTTCGCACCAATGCCAACGGACACTATCTGTATGTGAATGAACGCTGGTGTGAAATCTCTGGATTGACTTTGGCAGAGGCGGCCGACACGGGATGGACAACCGCCTTACATTCTGAAGATCAAGCCCGGATCTCGACGGAGTGGTACCGTTGTGCCCAAACTGGAGAACAGTTTTCCTCAGAGTATCGGTTTCAACGACAGGATGGCAAAGTTACCTGGGTGTTTGGACAATCTGTGCAGGAAAGAGACGAAAATGGAGCGATCGCTGGCTATGTTGGCACCATTACTGATATTAGCGATCGGAAACAGGCAGAAGTTCGATTAGAACAGCAGGCAGAACAGGAACGGCAGCTGAGCGCCATCACTCAGCGGCTACGCTCATCGCTGCACCTGGAAGAAATTCTCAACATCACGGTTGAGGAAGTGCGTCAGGTGTTGCAAGCCGACCGAGTGCTGATCTATCAGGTGTTGCCGGGCGGAACGGGCGCTGCCCTTGCCGAATCTGTAGCTCCCCCATGGACTAAAGTGCTTAACCTCTCCTTTCTGCCAGGAGTGTTTCCAGAAGAGCACCACCCGCACTATCTGCAGGGATGGATCTACAACCTCAGCGATTGCCAAACTGAGCCAGTCTTACCTTATCTGGCAGAATTTTTTCAGACCCTGCAAGTTAGAGCCAAACTGGTTGTGCCCATTGTGCAGAATGAAAAGCTGTGGGGTTTACTGATTACCCATCAGTGTGAACGACCCCGGCAGTGGCAGGAGTGGGAAATCGATTGGCTGCGACAACTCTCTAATCAACTGTCGATCGCCATTCAGCAATCTGAACTGTATGCCCAGCTGCAGGATAGTAACTGCCAACTGGCCCGCGCCACTCGCCTCAAAGATGAGTTTCTGGCCAACATGAGCCATGAACTTCGGACTCCCCTGAATGCCATTCTAGGCTTATCGGAAGTGATGCAAGAACAGGTATATGGAGACATCAATGAGAAACAACGCCAGGCTTTACAAACCATCCATTCCAGCGGCACGCATCTCTTGGAACTGATCAACGACATCCTGGATCTAGCAAAAATTGAAGCGGGACAAGTGGAGTTAAACCTCGCTCCCACTGCAATCCACACGCTTTGCCAAGCCAGCTTGTCCTTCGTCAAACAGCAAGCTTTTCAAAAAGGCATTCAGCTGGAGATGAACATACAACCCCATCTGCCAGACCTGCTGCTAGACGAACGGCGTATCCGGCAAGTTTTGATTAACCTGCTCAGTAACGCTGTCAAGTTCACGCCTGAATGCGGGCACATCACCCTGGAAGTGTCGCAAGCCCAGCGAGTGCCCCCTGCAGACAGCCCAGCTGCCGCCCCGCAAGATGTTTTGCAAATTGCCGTGATTGATACCGGCATCGGCATTGCGCCAGAAAATCTCAACAAATTATTTCAGCCCTTCATTCAAATTGATAGTGCCTTAAACCGTCAGTATGAAGGGTCAGGGCTAGGGCTGGCCCTAGTTAAACGGATTGTTGAACTGCATGGTGGCAGTATAGAAGTATTCAGCCACAAGTCTATGGGCAGCCGCTTTACAGTAGTTTTGCCGCTGGTCACGCTTCCCTCCTCTGCTCAGCCGCTAGTCCAGTCCTCCCTGGATGCAGCCGCTAGTTTCAGCGAAACCCGTGAACCAACCAGAAGGATGCCGCTAATTTTACTAGCAGAAAATAACGAAGCCAATATTGCGACCCTCTCCAGCTACCTAACTGCCAAGGGGTATGGCATCCTCTTGGCAAAAAATGGGCGGGAGGCAATCGCCCTGACCCAGCAACATAGTCCGGATCTGATTTTGATGGATATTCAAATGCCCGAAGTGGACGGCTTGGAAGCAATCCGGCAGATTCGCAGTCAGCCTGACACAGCCAGGATGCCGATCATTTCCCTGACGGCCCTAGTCATGCCAGGCGATCGAGAACAATGTCTGGCAGCAGGCGCAAATGCCTACTTATCTAAACCAATCAAACTCAAGCAGCTGCTCACCACCATTCAACAGCTTTTAGCAACCCAAACCTTAGCCTAGCCAGGCTCAACGCGCCGAACCCCAATGATCAGCCCGCGCTTCTGCCCGTCTAAAACTGCAATCTCGGTCAAATGTCCCTGGGGCTGAAAGCCAAGGCTTTCGAACAACCTGCGGCTGCCCATGTTGTGATCAAAGTACATCGCCAGCAGGGTGGTAACTCCCAAACGGGGACAAGCTTCAATCATCTGTTTCACCAACAGTCGGCCGTAGCCCTGGCGCTGGTGTTGCGGCGCAATGTAAATGCTGATCTCGGCCGTTGCCAGGTAGGCAGGGCGACCGCTGTAGAAAGAGCTGAGGCTGATCCAGGCGGCAATGGCTTGATCAATTTCCAGCACCCATAGCGGGCGCTGGTCGGGGTGGTATTGCTTAAACCAATCTCGGCGGCTTTCAACACTGATCGGTTCTAAGTCAGCTGTTGCAATTCGCGTCGGAATTGCGGCATTGTAAATCTCTACAATGGCGGGCAAATCAGCTTCTTGAGCGTCCCGGATGTTCATCGCGATCGTTCCCTCTTCCACAGCAATAAGCAGCTTTGACCTATTAAAACAAATTAAAAGTCCTAAAGAAGTTAGTGGGTATAACGTTACTGCTCGAGAGATGTAGTACGTTGGCGGTTAGCTTAATCGACAACGGATAGGGGTGAGGAGAACAATATGACAGACGTGCTGATCAAGCAGGGGCGCATTGTCACTGCTGTAGATGACTATGTAGCCGACATTTTAATTAAAGATGGAAAAATTGAGGCGATCGCTCGGGAGATTCCTGCCGAAACAGCCACGGTTCACTCCGCCGCAGGGTTGTTGGTGATGCCGGGTGGGGTAGATGTACATACCCACATGGAATTTCCACTTGGGCCAGCCGAGACTTGCGATACCTTTGAGAGCGGCACGCGATCGGCAGCCTTTGGCGGCACCACCACCATTGTTGATTTTGCCCTTCAGCAGCAGGGCGAGACTCCCAAGCAGGCGCTGGATCGCCGCCTCTCCACTGCCCAACCCAAAGCCTCAGTGGACTATGGGTTTCACCTGATCCTGACGGATGTGACAGACGATGCCCTGGCTGAGCTGCCGGATTTGATTAACCAAGAAGGCATTTCCAGCTTCAAAATGTTCATGGCCTATCCGGGGGTGTTGATGGTGGATGATGGCGGCATCTTTAAAGCCATGCGCAAAGCCGGAGCCCATGGCGGCATGATCAATGTCCATGCCGAAAATGGCAGCGTCATCCAGGTGTTGATTGAAGAAGCGTTGGCACAAGGCAATACCTCGCCCAAATTTCATGCCCTGACTCGTCCTCGGATTATGGAAGCGGAGGCTAGCCATCGGGCCATCCGGCTGGCAGAACTGGCGGAAGTGCCGGTGTACCTGGTGCATCTGTCTGCGAAAGAAGCCTTGGATACCGTCGTGGAGGCCCGCGATCGCGGCATCCCGGCCTTTGCCGAAACTTGCCCTCATTACTTATTTCTCACCATTGAGGAATACGATCGCCCTGATTTTGAGCCGGCCAAATTTGTGATGACGCCGCCGCTCCGAGAACATGACTGCCAGCAAGCCCTCTGGCGGGGGCTGAAGTTTGATGATCTGCAAATTGTCTCAACCGATCACTGCCCCTTCTGCTTCAACGAAAATCCTTATGGCATCCATCGCTCCAAACAGTTAGGGCGCGACAACTTTGAACGTATCCCCAATGGTGCGCCAGGCGTTGAGTTTCGCTTGCCGCTGCTGTTTGATGGTGGGGTCGGCACTGGCAGAATTTCTCTGAATCGGTTTGTTCAACTCGTTTCAACCGCTCCTGCCAAAATGTTTGGGCTGTTTCCCCGCAAAGGGACGATCGCCGTGGGCAGCGATGCCGATCTCGTCTTGTTTGATCCGCTCAAACCCCATACCCTGAGCGCCAGCACCCACCATTCCAACGCCGACTACACCCTCTATGAAGGGCGACGAGTTACCGGCAAGGTAGAAAAGGTGTTTTTGCGGGGCGAGTTGATTGTTGATGGAGAGACCTGGCTAGGACGGGCTGGCAATGGACAATTTCAGCGGCGATCGGCCTCCGGAAGAATCTAGCGGCTTGGCCACTGCATCCAGTTTGGGGGCTATGCCTCCAAACTTCATCCATTCATGAGCCGATCGCCGGAGTCTCTGCATCAATGTATTCTCGCCACCGACGAATCTGCCCTGACTCAAACTCAATCAGGATGACGTCCTCTGTCCGATGCGGCTGCCCGGCTGGCTGCCCGGCTGGCTGCCCGGCCTTAGGCGTTTCTGCCCAAGCCCAAGCCACCGCTGCCTGGTTGCCGTCTACCAAAATGGTTTGAATCTCGATCGCCACGGTAAACTGCTGCACAAACTTGGCCGTTTCTGCCTGAATAGCGGCTTGTCCCTGCCAGCGTTGCCCCGGCACAATTAATTCGCCGTCGGCTGTAAACAGGGCTGCAAAAGCTTTGGCATCACCCTCAACCCAGGCAGATCTGGCCTGCTGAATTTTAGAGCGGATGGCTTCTGCCTGCAGCGGCGCTGGCATGGGTTTTGGGGGCGGCGCTGTCAGAGCAGGGAAACTGACCAACAGGACGCCGCTGAGGGCGATCGCAACGAACCAAAGCACAGCAGAGAGGAATCTACGGATGGGAGGAGTCATGGTTGCCAGGGATGGTTCAAATAGTATTCTGAGCGGGGAAACAAATCTGTATTGACGGGTTGAGGCTGACCTTGTTGGGCATGAGAATACTGCTGCACCCCGGCAGTGTTGATATCCTGGCGAATCGCTGCAATATCGACTTCGGCTCGGTTCAGAAACGCTAAAACCGCCGGATCGTTGAGCCGGTTTAATAAATCCGGTCGGTTGAATTCTACAGGGCGATCGCTGCCCATCAGCACATACAATCCCTCGCTCATGCTCAGCTGGGTGACATAGGGAAACACGCTGCGAAACGTTTGCTCAATCTCGGGCCCTACATCCCACTCCACAAAGATACCGCCTGGTGCCAAGTGCGATTGCACTGCTTGAAAAAACTCCTGGGAGTACAGCATTCCTGCCCGCGATCGCCAGGGATAAATCGCATCCGTCTCGATCAAATCAAACTGCTGTTGAGCCAGCATCAGCTCTCGGCGTCCATCCCCTTCAATAAACTGGTAGCGAGGGTCTTGAAATAGGAACTTCAGCGGCTGCCCTCCTGGCGTTTTGGCATACGCTTGCAATACGGTGAACTCAGCCCCCAGCAGTTCAATGACTCGAATGGATTGGGTTAACGGATTCAAGCCCAGCGTATGGGCAGTCCCACCCGAACCCAAACCAATGATCATCACCCGCGTGGGCTGAGGATGAATCAAAGCAGGTAGACTCCCCAGCACCGCATGGACATGCAGGTAGGGAAACTGGGCTTGGGCTTGTCCGCTGGCCAGCAACATGCCTTGATGATGAGATTCAGTCACTGCGGCTACGCCAGTTGAATCCTCCGCAGCAATGAAATATTGGGAGGGTTTAACGCCGTGCAGCGCTGCCCAGAGGCGAGTGTTGTTTGGGAAAGCTATGACTATTGCCAGCAGGGCGATCGCCAGTCCGCTGCCTATTTTCCCTAGCCGCCCGTTGAGTCCGCTGATCAGCACAAAGCCTAAACCGAATCCAGCCAGTAGACGTAATGAACCGGCCGTTCCCCAGTACTGCAACAGCACCAACCCCGTTAACAGGCTACCGGTTGTATTGCCCAGAATATTTGCCATCTGGATCAACCCTACGCGTTGCCCAATCTGCCGATCGTTGGTTTGAACTGCCTTTTGCACCAGCGGCACATAAAAACCGAGGAGGAGGTTAGGGGGCACCATCATCACCAGGGGCACCATCCCATACCTGAAGAAGACGGTCGCAGTCAGGTGCTGTGGATCAATGTAGCCAATATCCACCCGCAGATCTGTAG
>DATNOY010000688.1:0-11422 GCA_036703495.1 Coleofasciculaceae cyanobacterium | reverse complement strand
TCAAGCTGTTTAACCAGGAGGCCTTGCGGCTGGCTGAGTTGGGGCAGCATTCTCAAATTCCCGACCTGTTGGCCTACTTTGAGCAAGATGGATTTTTGTATTTGGTGCAGCAGTTTGTTGAAGGGCAGAGCTTGCTTCAGGAAATGCGGGAGCACGGTGCTTTTGATGAACGGCAAATCCGAGATGTTTTGGCAGATGTTTTGCCGGTTCTCCGGTTCATTCATAAGCACCAGGTGATTCATCGAGATATTACGCCCACCAATATTTTGCGCCGTAAGGCAGACGATCGCTTGCTGTTGATTGATTTCGGTGTAGCCAAGCAAATTAATGAAGAGGCTGGAGCCGATCAACCGGGCACCCGAATTGGCACAGAAGGCTATGCGCCTATTGAACAATTTCGCAGTGGCAAAGCCTATCCCGCCAGCGATCTGTACAGCTTGGGAGCAACTTGCCTGCATTTGATGGCTGAAACGCGCCCCGATAATCTTTATGACCCACTCAACGGGCGCTGGATCTGGCGGGAATATTTGCAGAGCAAGAAAAACAAAGCGGTGAGTGAGCAACTTGCCTATATTTTGGACAATTTATTACGAGACTTGGTCAATGACCGTTACCAATCGGCTGATGAGGTAATGCGCGATTTGAATGCCGACTCGTTTTTCCCATCTTCTAAGGCCCCCATTGCCAAGACGGCTAGTCCGGCTAAGCCGGGGGTGTCGTCGGCTCCGTTGCCATCGGCTCAGTCCGCCGCTAGACCCCTTGGTTCCAAACCGCCTGTCTCCAAACCGCCGATTTCTCAACCACCTTCTAGACCCCCAATTTCGGGTTCGCCTGTCTCCAAACCTCCCGTTTCTGGACAGCCTGCTTCTAGACCCGCAGCGGTTCGGCTCTCTGGTTCTCGCTGCATTCAAACCTTAACGGGGCATACCTCTTGGGTGACCAGTGTAGCCATTAGCCAATCCACCGCAAGTTTCGCCAGCAGTAGCTTAGATGACACGGTTAAGATTTGGAATTTGACAACGGGTGAGGAGCTACTGACGCTAACTGGACATACGAGAGGCGTGAATACAGTTGCCATCAGCCCCAACGGCAGATTTGTGGTGAGCGGCAGCGACGACTATACCGTCAAAATTTGGAATTTTTTGAATGGCGCTCTGTTAAAAACGCTGACTGGACATTCTAGAGACGTGACCTCGGTGTCGATTAGCTCTGATGGGCGCATTCTAGCCACGGGCTGTGAAGATCGTACGGTGCGTCTCTGGGATCTCAATACGGGTTCGTTGCTCAAGGCTTTGCCAGGTGTGGCGGGGATGATCAAATCGGTGGGCATTAGCCCGGATGGGAGATTCCTAGCTAGCGGTGGGCTAGATAACAAAGTGAGGCTGTGGAACCTGAGAACTACAGAGCAACTGCAAACTTTAGTGGGGCATATCAATCACGTGCATGCGATCGCCTTTAGTCCACGAGGGCAGGTTGTGGCATCTGCCAGCAAAGACAAAACGATCCGGGTCTGGAACTTGCAAAATGGTGAGCTGCTCCGAACTTTAGCGGACCATACGCGAGATGTGAACGCCATTGCTATAACGCCCGATGGCAAAACGCTGGTGAGTGGCAGCAGCGACACTACCATCAAGCTCTGGGATCTCACCAGTGGTAAAGTCATGGACACCTGGAGAGAGCATTTGGACACCGTGAACTCGCTGGCGATCAGCGGTGATGGCAAGCTACTGGTGAGTGGCAGCTCAGACAAGACGATCAAGATCTGGCAATTGCAATAGCTGTAGCCACATGTCTTAAGGATTAACTTTTAATTTTTGAAAGCGCGGCATTGCCGCGCTTTCAAAAATTAAGGTCTAGGTTTTATTAAATTCACCTTCCTAAGCATCATGGCTACGGCTATACCTTCAGCGATCGCTATTGATGAGTGTCTGGATAAGCCTCTGAAATCGAGATGCCGTTGCTAGCTGCTTTAGGTGGCGCAGAATGGCTCGCTGATCCGTCTGTTGCCGGAACCATCACCTGCTTAGGATCAAAGGGCTTATTGCCCGTCTGGTTCCAGAGGATTAATGACAGCAAGCCGTCTACTAACCCATTGTTGCTACCATTGCCGCCTACCAAAACATCGGGAATCAGACGAACCTGACTCTCACCGATGATTTGCATCACCTGCATAGCAGTATAGTTATGTTCGCCCAAGGCCTCAACGCCTGCCCGATAGGTATCCGCTTTGGCAGCCCCCGTATCGCGGATGGCAGAAGCTTCCCCGGATGCCTTGAGGCGGATCGATTCCGCTTCTCCAGTGGCGTGCTTGATTTGAGCATTGGCTTTCAGTTCAGCAATGGTAACGCTTTGCTCTGACCTGACCAACTCTTGCTGAATGTCAGCTAAAGAGGTTTCCCGAACCAATTGCTGCCGCTGAGCCTGGGCCATCTGCTGCACTTCAAACGTCTTGCGCTGCTCCTCGGCCATCTTGCGATCGATTTGCGTTTGCATCAGTTCAGCCGGGGGTTGAATGTCCCCGATCAGCGTATCGATCGCCTGCACATCGTAGCTGCGGAGCGCAGTTTTGATATACTCGGCAGCTTCAGTCTGGCGCTCACTACGGGCGTTGAGGAAGTCTAATACCGTGTAGTCTTGCGCCGAGTTACGAAAATAGTTGCCAACGCTGGGTTCTAAGACGTTGTCTACCAGATTTTGCATCGAGCCAACGCGAGAGATCACTTTCGGAGCATCTAGAGCCCCAACATGGATAATCTGGGACACTTCCAGGTCAAACGCAAATCCATCGTTCGATCGGACTCTCAGCGCTTCCAGATTGGCATCATATTTGTGCCGCTCAGTTCGGCTAGACCAGTTCAGCACAATATTGATAGTGGGCACAAGTTCTACTTTCATAACGCGGGAGTTGATCGGATGTTTGCCTGGATAAAGAGGCTCCACCCACACTCCCTTGTTGCCCACCTTCACCAAATTGCCATGAGTAAAGGCTGCTCCGCTCACATCATCTTCTGAGTCGCCGACAAAGGAGACGACCACCCCCACATAGCCGATGGGAATCTCCGTCATGGGCACTTGCTCAACCCGGACAAACCAGGGATTAAGATTCCAGGAACCAGACAGCAAGATCTGCTGTTGCAAGCCACGGCGTCCGCCTTGTTCAATAAATTTTTGCCCATTTTGGAAGTTGTCATGATTCGGAATCGGATGTCCAGCAATTTCACCCGGATCGATCGGCGCACCCGCCAGCGTGGTCACGACCCCTACTTTATCGGGCTGCAACGCGTAAACTGCCAAATCTGCTGGCTGCATATCGTAACTGCTGGCGTTGGCGGCTGTGATCACCTTAAACAGGGCTGTATTAATTCGGTAAGTTCCTGCCGTCAGGAACCCAATTTGCCGACCTTTTTCGCCCCCATTGGTTAAAAACTCGCGAGCATTTTGAAAATTGTCGCAGGGCACCACTTTTCCCAAAATTCGCTCTAGCGGAATGGAGTCCCCGTCATTAGCCACGATCAGGGCAATTTCCCCTTGCGGCACAACGATCATGGGCTCCTTGCGAACGCTGAATTGCCAGGGCCAATAGCCCCAATGCCAGCCAGGGGCTAGTGTATCGGCTTGATAGCCCGCTTCCCCATTCAAGGCAATCAGTCGTCCGGGGGGCAACTGCCGACCTGAAAACGAGACTTTTTTAACGACAATTCCCACTTCTCGTTCGCTAATGACAACCAGTCCAGCACAAGAGGCAGCAATCACTACTCCTCCCAAAATCCCTACCGGAACGAGCAGCCAAGAGAAGCCTAGGCTATTTTCCGTAGGGGCTTGGGCGACGGGTTGGGCAATTTGTGTCAGCTGTGTGGTTGGAACAGACGGAGCTTGAGCAGCCGTTTGACCGACTAAGCTAGAGGCGGTTGCAGCCGTTGCAGGGGCCGGGCTGGCTAATGCAGCAGAACTGGCTGAGGCGATCGCCACCGAAGCCGCTAACGATGAAGCCATCCAACTCATCCGACGAAGCGATCGCGAAACCTGAGAAGACGTAACGCAGACGCGATCCCGGACGTTCAATACATTCAATTTCATGATTTTCGCCAGAATTTATAAAGTCATCCTGACGCTGGTACGCGGCGATTTGAGTTCAGTGTGGCGTTCACTTGTGGAGGTGCTCGGAGAACCCTCTGAGTCAAACTCGCTTTGCCTGTAGCGTAGTGAATTTAACCTAACACTTCACGCTGAAGCGGGCGAATTTCTTAATTTCAATGTAACTGTTTCGCAAGAGTTATTCGCAAGAGTTACGGGTTTGCAAAAAGCGAGGAGTGAAAAAAGAACGGTTGCGTGCCTTCGGGGCGGGACTTATTACTTCTGAACGATTCGTCCGTTCCCAATTCTGCTGGACTATTTCCTAGAAAAGAAAAACGGGAGAGCCGTTTAATAACTCTCCCAACCATCAGGGTGCATCTACATAACACAGTATGCCATTAAACAGGTGAGGGGCGAAACCCCCTATTCAATTTTTTTTGAAAATTTATATAGGCGATCGCTTCAATACCGCTCTAACAGCAGCTTCACTTCCTCCTCCAAAGTCAGGCCCTTCAAGGCTTCCCACTCCATCTTGCGCACTGCTAAAAAGGCTTGCGCCAACTCTGTACCCAGCGCATTAAGTAAAGTTTTGTTGCTAGACAAGTGGGTGATTGCCTCGCCCAGGTTCTCTGGTAGCCGGTCAATCCCTTGCTGCTGGCGCTCAGACTCTGACAAGTTGCCTGGATCGATGTCCACTGGATCACCCAGATCAAGCCCCTGGCGGATGCCGTCTAACCCGGCGGCAATCACGGCTCCCAATGCCAGGTAGGGATTGGCCGAAGCGTCTACTGTTTTGAGTTCAATATGGGTCGGACTGGGTGGATTAGGATTACTGGGCACGCGCAATGCGGCTTCGCGGTTATCCATGCCCCAGCAGCGGAACGCGCCGCTCCAAAAATGGGGCTGAAGCCGACGGTAAGAATTGATGCTAGGAGTGGTCAGCGCCATCAGGGCGGGCAAGTGGTGCAAAATCCCCGCTGTGAAAGCCCGAGCGATCGGCGAGAGCTGCCCAGCCGCACCAGGCATGAGATTTTCTCCCTGCCGCCACAGGCTCAGGTGCAAGTGGCAACCACTACCCGCCTGATTCGCAAAAATTTTGGGCAAGAAGGAAGCCCGCAGCTGGTGGCGCAAGGCTACCCCTCGCACCGTCTCCCGAAAGGCAATCTGCCAGTCTGCTGCCTGGAGAGCCTGCGTGTAGCGGATTGCCACTTCATGTTGTCCGCCACCTGACTCAGGGTAGTAACGTTCTACTGGAATCCGCTGAGCGAGTAATGCTTCTGCAATATCGTCAATCACCGGCTGGTTCAAGTCCATGGCCAGGGTAGCGGCAAAAACGGTATCATCTGCCGGAACGATCGCTCCTGCCGCAGTGCGTAGCAAATAAAACTCATTTTCAAAGGCCGCTAGAATCTGCAAGTCCTCCGCTTCAGCTTGGGCAATCATCCGTTTCAGGAAGCCACGAGGACACAATGCCCAGGGCTCACCGTTTCTGACCATATCCCCCATGACTCGGGCATGACTTGGCGCATAGGGCAACGCATTGAAGGTAGACCAATCAGGCACTAGCCAGGCTTCACCGACGGGACTCAAACCACTATCGGGTGCCACTGCGTCATACATCACCGGAATGCCCTGTTGGGCGATCGCAATACTAATTCCCTGTTCTTGATGTTCTGATAAAAATCCGGTATGAAATGCTTTGGCCCGGATGACGTTGGCGTTATCGCACCAGAGGATGCGGACAAACCGGATGTTCTGCTGGTCTAAGGTTTGACGAAGTTCGGGATTCATGAAGGCAGCCCAACGCTAGTTTTTATTCCATTTATCTCGCAGTGCTTTATCCAAGCTGTCCCGCAGCTCAGAGCCATCGTTAGGCTGAGGGGAGGGCTGACCCGACATTGACTGCGCCTGTGCTGCGGGTGCCTGAGCTTCAGGGATAATTTCAGCCTGTTGGGTATTCACCGGAGTTTGATTCATTGAATTTTGCTCCACAGCAGGCTGAGACTCAGCCGGAATGACGCTATCGATGGGCTGGTTGGGATCAATAGGGCGATCGCCCGACGCAAAGTTAGGAGATGGAGTATCTGGGCTAGATACCGGGCTGGGAGCAAGATTGGGAACAGCGGTCGGGCTAGCGATAGAAGTGTCCGCTGGCGTCCAAGGAACGGTAGACGGTGTTAAATACCGTTGCACCATGCTCGAAACGACTGCCGTTGCGGTAATTGAGAGAATGCCTACAAAACCACGCACCAGCAAGCTGCCAAATCCGGACGAGGAAGAATTAGAGTTTTGTGCCATAGATTAAAGTCGCGATTGCTTCACTGCGTATAAGGTCAAGGAATAAAGCCAAGACAAGGGATGAGGGTGAATTGAAAAACCAAGGTTAACCTCCTGAGATTCCTAGCAAGACTCTCTAAATTCTTAGACAGCTTGCTAACCCAGTTGTTGCCTGTGTTAAAGATTAACTTATGTTTTCTGGGCGGGGACTCGATTGAGGACAGTTCCGGTATTGCTAAGTAGATAGCCATCATTAAACATAAAACCCTAAAACTCTGTGCTGTCCACTGCGCGAGCGGCACCAGGTTTTAGATCTGGTTTTTAATGACGCCGATGTACTTATGTGCTGATGTACTTAGAGATTTGCAATTTAATCACATCCCCACTGGCAACACCATTAGCGATAGGGGCGCAAAGTCTTGCGCCCCTACAGGGGTATACGATTTTCCCGCAGATCCCCTATATGCCGAGGTGCTTAGCAGGCTGTCAATTTTTAAGCGGGGGGTGCAGGGTGAAATCCCCGTTGGGGAGAATACCCCCTACACCACTGGGTCCCCAGGATGGACTTGACAAAGATGGGTAAATCTCAAAATATTAGGCTTCTGTAAAGAACTGTTACGATATTGAAAGTAAGGGTGATGGATACAAGCAGTAAGGGTTTTTCCAAAAGTTTGACACAGGTTGGTTTTGAGAAGAATCGTTATCCTGCTTAACGCCTCACTGGCAGTAGGAAAATCAAAGACAATGTATCTGACTTGGCTGGATAACAACTCATGGTTGATTGAAATAGCAGAGCAGCGGATTCTCTTAGATCCGTGGCTGGTTGGCACTCTGGTATTTGGCAATATGCCTTGGCTGTTCAAGGGAAGTCATTTAAGTCCGCGGCCGATTCCCGACTCAATTGATTTGATCTTGCTGTCCCAAGGTTTAGAAGATCACGCCCACCCGCCGACGCTCCAGCAGCTCGATCGCTCTATTCCCGTTGTGGCTTCTCCAAATGCGGCAAAAGTCGCGCAAGGTTTAGGTTATACCCAAGTCACAACGCTATCCCATACCGAAAGCTATGTGTTTGCCGATCGCGTCAAAATTCAAGCCACGCCAGGTTCGCCCATTGGCCCATTTTTGGTTGAGAATGGCTATCTGCTTACGGATCTCTCCACTGACACGAAGCTGTACTATGAACCGCACGGTTTCCATTCTCCAGAGCTAAAAGCTGCTGCACCTGTTGATGTAATCATTACACCCTTGATTAACTTAGACATTCCTTTGCTGGGATCGGTGATTCAAGGCAAAAAGACGGCATTGCAGGTGATCCAGTGGCTGCAGCCTCAGGTCATCTTGCCTACAGCGGCGGGGGGTGATGTTGCATTTGATGGGCTGCTGACGGCTGTGCTGCGGGAAAATGGCAGCATTAAAGAACTGCAGCAAGTTTTGACGGAGCACCAGCTTTCAACTCAGATTAAGACTCCTAGACCTGGCGATCGCTTTGAGCCGATTGCCACGGCTACTTAGACCGGTTTAGCTGCGATCGCCTCAGCCGGGAACTGCCAAATCCAAGATGAAATGAGCGATCGCGTTTCCAAGGCTGATCTAATCTGGAAAGAGGTACGGGAGGAGGAAGTCTGAAAAGCACAGCTGCCAACCCCTGTATCTCATCAACATGAGAAATGCTATATACTATGGAATCTTACTTAGACTGATTGGAGAAGGGTTCGGGCAATTGCGTCTCAATAGTAGCCATCTAGTCTGACTTTATCCAAAAGCCGGGGGAGAAGCAACAGCTTACCTAATGATGCTTTTGTAAGAAGTGCCTTCGCTATAAGGCAAGTGACAGACTAGACCTTATTCAGGATCATAGATTAGACAGAATCTAGGATTGGGCTGCAGAGGCGCTGCTCCCAAATCTATTTAATTAAATTCACCATCCTCGGCTACATAGGACTTCTAAAAGTTAAATATTTCTAGACCTATTTATTTGACCTGCTCAAGTTTAACCTGCTCAATCTGCTTCATCTACCGCAGCCTGGTTTCGTCGTGTTTCCCGATTTCAACGCTTCAACTGCTTTCCTCAGGGTTTAACTCCAACCTCTGATTTGTCTTAGTCTGGCTAGGTTTTAATGTGTTTTCCGAAGATTCCGATTGGCGCTTCTAGTTAACAACCTACTCATCAATCATTGGATAAATCTTTCATGTTTTCTTCTCGCCAAAATGACCCCCCTAGTCTTGAAGGGATGCCTAGGATCAAGGGTCTTGAGACCTGCGAACTGAATTCTGATACGGCAGGTAGCGCTCAACATTCTATTCTCTCCTCATTCTTTGCGGCTGCCTCCACTGTTTCTGCGGGTCTGTGCATCTATGATGAGCAGATGCGGTTTGTTTGCATCAATGAAGCTTTGGCAGAAATCTATGGATTATCTATCCAGGAACATTTGGGCCGAACTATGCAGGAGGTTATCCCCGAGCTTTCGATGACCTTAGAACCTATCTGTCGGCGAGTTTTGGAAACGGGTGAGCCGATTGCCAATATAGAGATTGATGGGGAAAGCAAAATTCAGCCGGGAATTGCCCGCCATTGGATGACTTCTTGTTTTCCGGTGCCGCTGCCGCAGGGGCAAGGGGTGGGAATGATTGCGCTCGATACTACAGCGCGTAAGCAGGTTGAGGAAGCCTTGCGGATTCAGCAATCTAAGCTTTATCAAGAAATCCAGCGCCTCAACGACGACCTAGAGAGCGAAGTGCAGGCTCGCACAGCTCAACTGCAGCTAGCGTTTGAGTTTGAAGCAACGCTGAAGCGCATGACCGATCGCGTCCGCGATAGCCTGGACGAGGATTTGATTTTACAGGCCGCTGTGCAGGAGCTAGCCACCGTGATTGGGGTGAGCTGCTGTAATGCTTCTCTGTATGACACTGAGCAAGGCACCTCCACCACCTGCTATGAGTACACGCACTCCATGTCGCCTTATCAGGGGCGGGTCTCTAAATTTTCCACAGTGCCCGAGCTTTATGACCAGCTTTTAAAAGGACAGTATTTTCAGTTTTGCTCACTGGTGCCCAACCCTGAGCGAGGATTGGTAGCCATGTTGGCTTGTCCAATCTTGGACGACCAGGACGTGATTGGCGATTTATGGCTGATTAATCATAAAAACTATGCCTTTAACGATCAAGACATTCGTTTGGTGCAGCAGGTGGCTAACCAATGTGCGATCGCCATCCGTCAGGCCCGCCTCTACGAAGCTTCTCAGTCACAGGTTAAAGAACTCGAACACCTGAATCAGCTGAAAGACGATTTTCTGAGTACTGTCTCCCATGAGCTTCGCACGCCGTTGTCCAACATGAAGATGGCGATCCACATGTTGCGGAATGCACCGCCTTCGGCCCGGCGCGATCGCTACATGGAAATCTTGGAAGCAGAATGCACGCGCGAAACAGAGCTAATTAATGATCTGCTAGATTTACAGCGCCTGGAAAATGACTGTTACACGCTGACATTTGAACCCATCAACCTAGACTCTTGGCTCCCCGAAATCATTGCGCCGTTTCGATCGCGGGCCCAAAGCCGCCAGCAAACCATTGCGATCGAGCTACCCGAACACATTTCAACCGTCATGTCTGACCGCAAGAGTCTGGAACGAATCCTGGCAGAGTTGTTTAATAATGCTTGCAAATATACCCGTCCGGGTGGCGCAATTACGCTGTGCATAGAATCCAACTTGGACAACACGGGCGGATTAATTCTGGCATCTCCCACAATTACCTTCAAAGTCAGTAACCAGGCCGAGATTCCAGAAGCAGAATTGCCTCGCATGTTTGAGAAGTTTTATCGCATTCCTAAGAGCGATCCGTGGCAACAGGGTGGCACAGGGCTAGGGTTAGCCTTGATCAAAAAGTTGGTTGAAACCTTGTATGGCAGTATAGAAGCCAAGAGCGGTAACGGCTGGACAACCCTAGCTGTGCAACTGCCCACTTCTGTGAAATCCTAAACCGCTGAAAACCAAGGCAACGACTGAACAGGCTAGCGCTTCAGACCCTGCCCCAACTGCCGCAATGCCATTTCCAAATCCTCGGTCAAGCGCTGGGCATTTTGTTTGACAGAACCCTGGTTATAGGCGCTGACCTCCAGCGGTTTGCCAATGGCAATATTGGCTTTGCATCCCCATTTGGGAAAGGGCTGGCTGTAGTCTAAGTGAATTGGCACTACTCTAATGCCTAATCCTGGCTTACTGGCTTCTGCTTGTAAGGCCAGACGAGCTAAACCCGGCTTCAATGAGCGCAGCTGATTATCCCGAAAGATATTGCCTTCGGGATAAATCACCAGCATTTCCCGATTTTGCAAAACTTCCACCCCATACCGCAAGCTGGCAATCGCTGGACGGCGAGGATTAACTGGGAAACCGCCCAAACGACGGATCAGCCAACCCTGAAATCCTCTCACTTCATCAGCAGTCACCATAAACCGCAGATCGCGCCCGGTGACAAATCGCCCAGTGGCATAGGGAACTAATAAAGAGTCCCAACGAGCGCGATGGGTAGGGGCCAAAATAATTGGGCCGTCTTTGGGCAAGTTTTCTTGTCCCGTCACCTGAATGTTGAAATAGTTGGGCAGCACAAACCAACAGCCCAGTCCATAAGCTACTGGCGTTAGCCAGGGAGAAATCCGAGATTGAATGGCCGTAATCTGCGGCTCAGCGTGACACTTGACCGCTGCTGGGGAGGGGTGCGATCGCACAAGTGCAGCTTCTGAGCGATGCCAGGGACTCAACAAAACCATAAATACTCAGGGTGATCAGCGCTACAGGGTTAAAGAACTAAACCATTTAATACTTCAAGGTCAGGCAAATCTTAGAGAGAACCATGGCTAGCAGTGAGATAGCTCATGCACATTTCTGATGTTCCAACCTTAGTCTCAACCAATACCATAGTGGCTTTTGTGTACTTAACTGAGCGATGGGAGGACAGTTCTAATGGTGTCTATTCTTCGCTTGCCGTCGATGAGCAAACCAGTCCTGAAGCTGTTGTCGACAAGTTGCCTCCAAAACCCCACCTAGCACCGACAAGCGATGATTGGACGCAG